>JAYTIA010000513.1:0-9769 GCA_043732145.1 Saprospiraceae bacterium | reverse complement strand
TTTCATTTTTGCATCTCCTTCCGGCATCGCTTTTATCATTTTATCCATGTTCGCCATTTTTGTTTCCATATCGGACATTTTCATTTTCATATCGTTTTCGCTCATCATTTTATCTGAAGCCATTTTATCTTTTGACATTTTATCTGTACCCATTTTGTCACCGGACATTTTATCTTTTGACATTTTATCTGCGCCCATTTTGTCGTCGGACATTTTATCTCCACCCATTTTATCTCCACCCATTTTATCTGCGCCCATTTTGTCACCCGACATTTTATCGGTTGCCATATTGTCTTTTTTTTCACCCATTTTATCTTGTGGTGCTGAAGCACTGTCTCCGCAAGATGCAAAAAATAAACTGCCTGAAATTGCTAATAGAAAAAAGATCTTTTTCATTGAAAAGAGTTTAAATTAAAAGTTGATTAAAATTGTTAAACAGAAGTTTTTATTATGAATTTCAGTGCGACAAATTTCAGACTTTAGAAATTGTATTGAAATTCAACTCTCGAATACAAAAGTCTAAATAACCTATCACAGAAAAATCACATGGTTTTTTAGCTATCAGCAGTCATCTATTAGCTATCAGCTGTTAAGTAAAATGGCTGATAGCTGACTGCTGACAGCTAAAAAATCATTTCATCAAATTTAAAGAAAGTATTAAATCCTTTTTCTGAAAAATATTTTTTTGTTGCTTCGGTTGAACGATTAGAAGTCGCTAAAACAAAATCGCCACCCCATGCACCGAGCGATTTTATTTCTCCCCAATAATCAAGAAAGTGCGTATCTTTTGCACGTTGTAATTGAGTTGCCAATTGAACTAATTTTTCATGTTCGAAGATTAAATTATCGAAATCGAGTAGAGTAGTGGCGCGAAAAAAACTGTCGGTAAGTTGAGAAGCTGTATCAATAAGTAACGTATCGTTTTTCACGGTGGCGCGATAATGCGCAATACCGTCGCGCGAATTTTGCTTTTTGCCCAGATAAATAAAGAATAACTGTTCTGAAAATAAAGGTTTCCATTTGACAGGCGTAACAATCGGTATGGAGTTTTTGATTTGATAAATAATTGGCGTAGTTGAACTCGCACAAGCAATATCGTAACCGGAACCACCGAAAACGGCATCGTTAAGTAAATAAGGATTGACTTCAAATAATTGCGCTACTAAGTATAATAAAGTTGAACTTGTACCCAAACCCCATTCGCGCGGGAAATTCAGATATGTTTCTATGGTAGTCCGTGAAAGATTTAATTTTTTTTTAGTACCACGTAATTTTTGCGCAGATAAAAGTGTTTTAGTTAAAATCGCTTCAACGGTTGGGTCGTCCGAATGAATGGCATCGAAAGTTTCATCCCAAAACGCACCTGAAAACCAGGTTTTATTTTCATGATCACAACTTGCCCAAACAAGATAGTGTGTTTTTTTGTTGTTAATTACTTTGAGCGTTTGTCCGAATTTAACGGGTATTGCCAACGCTTTTGCACCGTCTAAAACAAAATATTCGGCAGTAATAAGTAATTTGCCGTTTGCGGAAAAAATTGACATAATTTTATAAACAATGGACGACGGACGATGGACCATGGATTTTTATCGCCCAAAGTTCATTCCACGGTGTCTGATTTAATTGTAGGCATAAAATTAGTAGATAATTGTGGATATTAAATGGACAGTGATAAAATTTCATTTTCGAGTAAAAAATCTAAATCTAAAATCGCACATGATCATTGCCAAATCTTCTAACGTTAACGAAGCACACTTGATGCAAACCGCATTAGCGCAACATGACATTGATGCGTATCTGAAAGACGAGTACTCGGTTCAAACTTTACCCTCAATGAGTAATGCGATTGGTGGCGTGAAAGTTATTGTACGCGATGAGGATGCACAACAAGCAGAAGAAATTTTGACGATGTTGGGGTTTCAAACTTTTAATCCTAAAGAAGAGGTGCAGGGTTATGAAAGTATTATTTTTAATTTCACAAAAGATATTCCTTTTATCGGCAAATTATCTCCTTTATTGCAAGTGATGGTTTTTTTGTCGGTGATAGTAACGGTTTTGCTTTTGTTATTGATGACTAAAGTTTAGTTATTTGTTGTTAATTTCTGAATCAGAATTAGCAGAATTACCCGAATTTTCAGGATGTAAGAGTGTAAATTATTTTATATAATCTCGTATTCTGAAAATTTTAGTAATTCTGCAAATTCTGATTCAAAATCCAATTTTTTTCTTACCGCTTTCCGCCAATTCTTTTCTCAACGCCGCCATTTTCAACGCCGTTTCTGCACATTCAACACCTTTGTTGCCGTATTTCCCGCCGGCACGATCAATAGCTTGTTGTTCATTTTCTGTTGTGAGTAAACCGAATACAAAAGGTTTACCGCTTGATACTGACATATTTTGCAACGCTATCGCTACAGAAGTGTTGATGTATTCATCGTGGCGCGTTTCCCCTTTCACGACGCAACCCAAACAAATATAGGCTTCCGCACTCGGAAAACGTTGCGCCAACAATCGTGCACCTACCGGTAATTCAAAAGAACCGGGTACATGAATGGTGTGAATGTTTTCTGCGGCAACACCACTTTGCAAAAGTGTATTCGTACAACCTTCTAAGAGTGCGAGTGTTATCGCGCTGTTCCAATCGGAAACGATGATACCGAAAGAAAAATCTTCATCAGCCACAATGGGCGAAAGTATGCGATTAAGTTCGTTATTATTTTTAAGTGCAGTGGACATGATTTAGTTGTTAGTTATAGTCTCTCATTAGAAACCTATTTATTTTTTTTCATTAGCAAATCTCAAATCATCTAATTTATAATCGTAGGCAATTTGTGAAGTGTGCGTCGTAGTTTCATCTTCTTGTTCCGCCAAAATTTTCGGCATCAAATCAATTTTCTTTCCGGTAGTATTTAAAACCATGCGTTCCACCCAATGTAAAAAATTCGGACGCAGATTATAATAGACGCTGAACCACTTGTATTTCAATAAACTTTTTTCATCGAAACGTTTAAAAGAAAAAATATGTTGTACAAAATAATCCTTAGGATATTCATAATACAAACCCCAATTTTCTCTTTTGTTACCAGGTTTATGTCCCGGAAAATAAGCCGTGCCGAATAAATAATCCCAAAAAGAAAATTTGGTAGAAAAATTGGCGTGAAAAACTTCTTTATAATTCGCATGGTGCCATAAATGCAATTCCGGCGAATTTAAAAAATATTTTAGTTTGCCAAATTTTACATCAATGTTCGCGTGGATAAACATTCCGAAAACGGCATCAAGCAATGCTTTAATCGGTACTACCACCGGATTTGCTCCTAATAAAATAATCGGTGCAAACTCTATGGTTTGATTAATAATGATTTCGAGAATATGCGAGCGCGAACCTTCCAAAAAATCTACTTGTTTGCCGGAATGATGCGCTTCGTGGGTGCGCCAAAAATATTTATTCGCGTGTTGAAACCTATGAAACCAATAAATATAAAAATCGTGTGTGATAACAAAAAATGAAACTTGTTCGGTTATTGACCAATTTTTTAAAAATTGATACGGTTCCCAATTAAAACCGGCATGTAAACCTTTAATAATTATTTCAAAAATTAAAATGCGCAAAAAATAACTTTGAATGAGCGTGTACCACACCAAATCAATCCAAAAACCTTCTCTGAAAAACGGTAAACCTTTTCTATATGGTTTGATGCGTTCTAATGCAACAATGATGAGCATCCAAATGATGAGCATCCCGGTGGTGTAGGGTAAAATTTCTAATTCAGTCATAAAAAGTAGATATTAGGTATTAGCTATCGGATATTGAGTATTGGATTTTTTAAAGCCAACACCAATAACTAATACTCAATACCCTAAAATAAGTCGCAAATAGAAAATGCAAAACCTCTCCGACCTAAACAAAGGTGAGAGAGGTTTTGTTTTTCGTAGATTTAAATTTATTTTTTTAGTGCCAAAGCTAATAATATTATCACTAACCAAATTATCAAACCTATCCACGCACCACGTATGAGTGCATTATTGCCGATAATATAGGCAATCAGAACACCAATTAACCCCAAAACAAGTCCTAATAAAATGCCCAATAGTTTGTCAGTATCCGTACCGGAAGATGCCTTTTTAAAAAATTTTTGCTCTAACTTCTGAAGACCAAAAATTTTTATTATCTTAGTTGCAAAAATCACCTTTCGCTCTAATTTCTTTTCTGCTTTTTGTTCTTGCCTTAATTGAGTGAAAGCGTTTTGAGCCTTAAATTTACTTTGTATTGACGCTTCAGTAAGTGAATTATGCGTGTTTAATACAATTGAGGCGGCTGATAACTTCGGAAAAAAAGTACTCAATAAGAGTAGGACAATAAAAAAATTTTTCATTACTAAAGGTTTTAAAGTGAAAAAATTATTAATTTTACTTAGCTAGATGAATTGAATTATTTTTAAAAATTCCGGTTTACAAACCAATTACGATTTTTTAAAGTCGTCAAACAAAAACCGAAACAAAGTTCCCGACGCGGCAGCGAAACCGCCAACCAAACCGCCGAGTAAACCGGTAACGTACATAAGTTGCGTACTTTTTATAACACCGCCAAGTAACCCCGAAATAGATGATGTCATTGCACCGCCATTTGTGCTGTCTATATAACCGGCATAAATCGTCCATAATAAAGTGACGGCTACAAAACCATAAATAAAACTTTTTCCCCAACTTTCGGCGAAATAGGCACCGATTAAGAATGCAGCTACCGCAATCGTCCACCAAGGAAAAAATGTTTGAGTAATTGTACCTAATACAACGATGGCAATAGCAGGTATACTCAATGATTTTACTTCATCAAAAAAACTTTTGTTCCGACTTGTAGCACCCAGCTTTTTGTCTTGAAGCCCTTGAGCTTGATCTGAAATTGTGTTCATAATTAATTAAGAATTAAGAAAACTATGTGAGTTATGTCAACTATGTGCTTAAGTGGTTAAAGAATTAAGAATTGAAAATCTTAACAATCCTAAAGATCCGATGAATCATGGTTATTTTTTAGAAAATGTTTGTGATGAAATTAATTTAGCATTGGTATCAGTCGCATTTTTCAAAAACACGGCTTCATAGTATTCGCCTTTGCGCCAAGTATCCACAAAATCATCGTAACCTTTGCTGCCGGGATTACCGGATTGCCCACCAGGATAAACGACATAAGCGTGTGGTACTGAATCCATTTCAACAATCATACGCCAAGAAGGTCCATGATTCTTTTTGATGGCGTTGATGGATTTTCCTTGTCCGCCGACATCAATGTGTTCGCGTCCCCAACCAGGAATATTTGAAATGTGCGGGATTTCAGTATCTTTTACGTGCGACCAAGTGAGCGTCGCATTATTCGGATATTTTAAAGCTATTTCGGCTTGTTTTTTAACAATCCCTGCTGCCATAGTATGAAATGAAGCGTTGACAATATCCTTTCCGGTTTCTATTTTATCTTTAGTGGCAACGACATCAAAAAATTTACTGTTCGGTTCGTCCCGCAATAAATCTATTGTGCGCAAAGAATAAGGTTTCAATAATAAATCTGCATTTTTATTCGCATAAACTTCATCCCAAGTTTGATTTTGAAAAGCTTCTTGCCAAGCATCGAAATAAACCGGTGCTGCTTTGTCGCCATCAAAATAATAATTCCAACCGACAAGACTACTGTAAATTGTTTTTTCCGGTGCGCTTAACGCAGTCGTATCTATATTTTTTAAAAACAAAGGCAAAAGCTCTTGCGCTATTAAACTGAAATTATTTGTTTGAAGTGCTTTCATATCATCAACAGTAATGTCGGACATTTTTGATAAAGCTGTGTTGATGATTCTGCCGCGATACGGTTCAAAACCTTCCGAATTGTAATAATAAGGATAGGTAGCGTCTGTTGATTTTTGGTTCGCGGAAGAAACAAAACCACGCGCCGGATTTTTGTATTGCGGTATTTGATCGCGCGGAATAAATCCTTTCCAAGCATTAGATGAAAGTGAGCCGTCTTGAACAAAACGCCCTTGGCCTTTTGCTTTTATCGGATGGGCACCATTCACCATGAGCGCAATATCGCCATCTTTACAAGCGAATGCGATATTTTGCGCAGGTTCGTTCATAAAACTCAATGCTTTTTTATAATCCTCATAATTTTTTGCACCATTTAATTGGCGCAGATAATGCAAATCAATTTCCGGCAATTCATTCGCTATCCAATGAAAAGCTAAATCTTTTCTGCCCGTTGTGTCGCTCGGATAAACTATACCGCCCCAAACAGTAGAACGCACGGTATCTAAAACAACGCCGCGCCCTTTTACATTGTAAGTTTCAACGCGCAAATCTGCTTTAACCGGTTTACCGTCTAAAATGTAATTTGTTTTTGTGCTGTCAACCCATTTAATGGTGTACCAATCTGCAACATCGTGCCCGACATTTGTTAGTGTCCATGCCACGTTATTATTGAAACCAATTAATATCATTGGAATACCCGGCAAAGTTACGCCATAAGTGTTTATTTCTTGCGCCGTAATTTGTTGTTCATACCAAACTGAAGGTAAACGCAGCGACAAATGCGGGTCGCCGCACAAAATTGGGTGACCATTTTTTGTTTTTGAACCGCTCACTACCCAATTATTACTGCCGTTAGAGGGGTCACTCGATATCATATCGTCGTGCGGTATATTGATGAGCGAAGTTGCATCTCCGTAATCATTCGCCGGTTTAAATGCGGAAGGTTGTGCCGTAAAATTCCAAGGCGTACCACGCGGTACTACTGGCGATTCTTCTTTAAATTCACTCGGATACATAGCATCAAAATCACCGCCGAAAGTTTTTAGCGAATTTGTGGCTGCAAAATCGTTATCATTCAAAGCCAAATCCGTTGAAAGATATTTTGCTACCAAAGCCGATTTCAAAGGCGACCATGCTTCAGGTGTTAAACCGAGTGTTTTATATTCTATCGGATAATCCACCGGTTTCAGTTGACTAATATAAGCATTTACACCCGCAGAATAACTATCAAATAGCGGAAAGTTTTCTTTATCTGTTTGCCAATATTTAACTAATTTGCCGGCCGCCTGTGGAATGCCGCGCCGACGCGCTTGTTTATCTATATCAAGCGTTGTTAAGTGCGGACGCAATTCTCTTTCGCCCAACATTTCCGACAATCTGCCGGCAGAAACGTGCGACAAAAAATCCATTTCCCATAAACGATTTTGTGCGTGCAGAAAACCTTGGACAAAAAGTGCATCTTCAAGATGTTCTGCAACGATGTGCGGCACTTGACGATCATCGTATTGCACTTTCACATCGCCTTTCAAACCCGTGAAAACAAAATTTTTATTAATCGGCAGAAGTGGATCACCGTTTTGCCAAAACCCGGAAAAAGGATTGAAGTATGGACCTAAAGCCGGCAATGTTTTGCCTTTAAAACTTACGGGATTGTTTAAAAAATAAACCAAACCGATAGTAGCAGCCAAAGAAGCCATGAATGTAACGATGCGCATAATAAAAGTAAATTTGAAGTAGGATGGTTTTTTTACTGAAATTTAATTTCGTTGGAAAGGTACAGTTTTATTTTAATTTTCAAAAAATATTGCCAGAATTATATTAAAATTTTGGTTTCAAAAATGTTTTTGATTTGAAAAATATCCGGTTTTCGGATTGAAATGATAGTGCAGAGGCGTAAAAAATAAAAAAACCCCTACATCGAGAGGATGTAGGAGCGATAAAACATACTATGAGAAAACTACACACTGCAAAATTAAACTATTTTATTGCGTAATAAAATATACAAATTTTTATTTAACTAAAATTTAGAAAACGGCATTTATTTAAAAGAAAACGGTATATATTTTTTTTCAAAAACAAATTTTTGTAAATACTCAACGTGTCGTTCGGTAGTAAAACAACCGCGCAGCTGTTAAATTCATATTTAACAGCTGCGCGGTTGTTTTACTTTTAAATAGTACATGAGTAATTACCTATATTTCTCAATTTTTATCTTCATAAACGCATTTACCCCCAACATAAGTTGCTTTTACTTTTACATCTCGAATAGTTTCGGGTGCAATTTTCGTCAAATCTTTTTCCAAAATAACAAAATCCGCGACTTTCCCGACTTCAATGGAACCTTTATACGTTTCTTCAAAACCGGCACGAGCGGCATTTATGGTATAACAACGTAGGGCTTCTTCAACAGAAATTTTTTCTTCCGGAATCCAACCGTTCGGATTTTTATCATCCAGCGTTCGGCGTGTGACAGCGGCATAAATGCCTTCGAGCGGAGTAGGCGGCGCGACAGCCCAATCACTTCCGAAAGCAGGTTTTGCGCCCGCATTAATTAAAGACCGAAAAGCATAAGTCGTTTTAGCGCGCTCATGACCGATTATCTTTTCTGCCCAACGCCCGTCGTCAATACAATGATAGGGTTGCATACTCGGAATAACTTCCAAAGCGGCAAAACGCGGAATATCTTGAGGTGAAATATGTTGCGCGTGTTCAATCCTGAAACGCCTGTCGCGTTGACCGTTTTCTTTTTCAACGTGTTCACAAATATCTAATTGCGTGCGAATGGCTTTATCGCCAATGGCATGAACGATTACCTGAAGCCCTAATTTATCTGCACTTAAAGTATATGCATACAGTGAATCAGGTGGTGTAATAAATAAACCTGTGCCACCTTTCGTATCGGAAAAGGGTTCCAACATTCGAGCCGTGTGCGCACCGAGCGAACCGTCAACGAAACCTTTTAGTCCGCCTGTATGCAACCACAAATCACCTTTTCCGTTTTTTGCAACATCATGATGCAATTGCATCCATTTCGTAAGCGGTGTTACGGCATAGATACGCGTAATCATTTTATTTTGATCGCGTGCACGACGAAAAGTTTCTAAATCATCGAAAGTTCCCATATTGTGTACACTTGTTACTCCTTTCGAGGCGACAAAATTCATGGCTGCTTGTAACGCATTATCTTTCAAAATTTCTTTCGCATCCGGAACAGCTTTATAAACTAAATCCATCGCATTATCTTTGAAAATACCGGTCGGATTGTTTTTTACGTCGCGTGATATTTCACCGCCAAAAACTTCTTTCGTACTGTTATTGACGCCTGCAATTTTCATTGCCAAAGAGTTGGCTAAAATCATGTGTCCGTCCAAACGCGAAATATAAACCGGATTGTTCGGCGTAATCGAATCAATCCATGCTGATGTCGGCATTTCACCACCCCAAAGCGTTTGATCCCAATCGCCGTTTGTTATCCAAGTGCCGGAAGGAATAGTTTTTGCGAAATCGGCAATACGTTTAATAAAATCGGTTTTAGTATTCGCATCGCGCAATTTTACTGAAGTTAAACCGAAACCGGCTTCAACAAAATGAACATGACTATCTATGAATCCGGGCGTAATCATTTGCCGGTGCGCATCAATTATTTTTGTAGATGTGCTAACTAATTTTTGACAATCTGCCGTTGAACCTACAAATGCAATTGTATCACCACTTATCGCCATCGCTTCCGCCCAAGGTTTTTTTGTATCACCTGTCCAGATGCGTGCATTGATAACTGCAAGCGAAATTTTATTTTTATTTTCGTCGAGCGGTGTATTGCAACCGAATTGAAAAAAAATAATTGTCGCAAAAATTATTTTTAGGATAAAATTTTGATTTTCATTTCTGATTTTCATTTTGAATTTTTTTTAAATTTTGAATTTTTTTTTCGAACAAAACTAAAACTTTGTCGAAAGATTTTTTCTTTTTTTGAGCG
>JAYTIA010000512.1:0-3787 GCA_043732145.1 Saprospiraceae bacterium | reverse complement strand
AGCAAACAAAACTTTATGTAGATTATGTAAAAGGTTTGTACAAAGTTTTGGATCGTGTACGCGCAAAATATCCGAAAGTACCGATGATGTTGTGTTCCGGCGGCGGTGCGCGTGCCGATTACGGCGTGTTGAAATATTTTACGGAATTTTGGTTAAGCGATAATACGGATCCGTTGGAACGTATTTTTATTCAATGGGAAGATTCGTATTTTTTTCCGGCAATTGTACATTGCAATCACGTGACGGATTGGAGTAAAGTTTCTATGAAATACCGTACCGACGTGGCCATGATGGGTAAACTCGGTTTTGATGTGCCAGCTGATAAATTGGCTCCGAATGATTTAAAATCGGCACAAACTGCTGTTGCTGCCTATAACGGTTTTAAAGATTTAGTTTGGCACGGTGATTTATTTCGGTTGTCAAATCCGCACGAAAATGCGTTGGCTTCTTTAATGTTTGTAGACGGCGAAAAAAATCGCGCCGTGATGTTTAACTATTCAGTCAGTAATCGTTTTGAATTTACTTTCACGCCCACACCAATTCGCCTGAAAGGTTTAGACCCGAATAAAAAATATAAAATCAAAGAAGTCAATCTTTATCCGGGAACAAAAACTACGCTCAATGAAACAACAGTCTATTCCGGCGATTTTTTAATGTCGGTTGGTTTTAATCCGGATGTGAATTTGGGTAGAAAAAGTGTAGTCATTGAAATCGTTGGACAGTAAGTAATGATGAATGATTAGAGTTCAAAAGATTTTTTTAACCGATTTTCTGTAGCTTTCTTTGTGAACTTTGTGAAAACCTTTGTGTCCTTTGTGTTAAATTTTAACACAATGGACACAAAGGTTTTCACAAAGTTCACAAAGAAAATTTCAAATCGAAAAAAAATTTCTTAAAAATAATATATAGATGGGTGATAAATTATTTGAAACACCACACAGAAGATATAATCCGCTGACGGATTCATGGGTATTAGTTTCGCCACACCGTTCAAACAGACCTTGGCAGGGGCAAGTTGAAAAAACAAACGCAGACACACGTCCGTCACACGACCCGACTTGTTATCTCTGCGCTCGGAATACAAGAGCGAATGGTGAAAAAAATCCGGATTATAAAAACGTTTATGTTTTTGATAATGATTTTGCGGCAATTTATAGCTATCAGCTATCAGCAGTCAGCAGTCAGCAAACGGAAGAAAAAAAAGATTTGTTGAGAACTGATAGTTTAAAGCTAATAGCTGATAGCTCAAAGCTGATAGCTGATAGCTTATTTATTTCTCAAGCTGAAAGCGGAATCTGTCGCGTAATATGTTTTTCGCCGCAACATAATTTAACAATTCCGGAAATGCCGGTTGCCGACATCAGAAAAGTTGTAGATGCTTGGGTAGCTGAGTACGCCGCTTTGAGCAAAATAAAATTCATCGAGCACGTTCAAATTTTTGAAAACAAAGGCGCAGTCATGGGTTGTTCTAATCCGCATCCGCATGGACAAATCTGGGCGCAATCTTCTATTCCGGATGAACCTTTAAAAAAACAAAAAGCACAACTTAAATATTTTTCGAAAAATAAAAAAACGCTGTTGTCCGATTATTTAGAACAAGAATTAGAAAAAAAAGAACGCATTTTATTTCAAAACGCACACTTTGTTGGACTCGTTCCGTTTTGGGCAGTTTGGCCCTTCGAGGCAATGCTGATTCCAAAACGCCCAATGGCACGTATAACAGACATGAATGAATCAGAAAAAACAGGTTTTGCCGATGCGTATAAACAGTTAACGATGATGTACGATCGACTTTTTCAAACCTCTTTTCCTTATTCCGCCGGAATTCATCAAGCACCTACAGATGGTAAAGCGCATCCCGAATGGCATTTTCATAAAGTTTTTTATCCGCCTTTGTTGCGTTCAGCGACCGTTAAAAAATTTATGGTGGGTTACGAAATGCTCGCCAATGCACAACGTGACATTACGCCGGAAAAAGCAGCACTTTTATTAATGGACAATGGATTTAATTGACAATTGACAGTTGACAATTGACAACGACAAATATTTAATTGACAGTTGACAGTTGACAGTTGTCAATTAAATCCGTTGTCAATTGTCAATTGTCAATTAAATATGCAACCTAACAACTTTTTTTTGTACTATTGCGTTAGGTGTTACGTCATTACATGGCATTGTATTGACAAAAAATCTTCACTCATTAACAAACTTCACAAAACATGAGGTCATCTATTTCTTTTATAATCGCTGTTTGCTTTTTGCAAACAGGTTTTACTCAAAATTTGTCGGATGCTATTCCTTTTAATGCGGATGTACGTACAGGTCTGCTGTCGAACGGCATGAAATACTACATCAAAAAAAATGCGAAGCCCGAAAAACGCGCAGAATTGCGCTTGGCACTTAACGCCGGCAGTTTAATGGAAAATGACGACCAACAAGGTTTGGCGCATTTTTGCGAACACATGTGCTTCAACGGTACAAAAAATTTTAAGAAAAGTGAATTGGTAGATTTTTTGGAATCCGCAGGCGTGAAATTTGGTGCGCATCTGAACGCTTACACAAGTTTCGACGAAACGGTGTATATGTTGCAATTGCCGACCGATAAAGAAGAACTTTTCACAAAAGGTTTTCAAGTTTTAGAAGATTGGGCGCACAATGTCAGTTTCGATGACGATGAAATTGATAAAGAACGCGGTGTTGTAATTTCAGAACGTCGTGGCGGTTTGGGCAGCAACGAGCGGATGCGTCAACAGTGGTGGCCTGCAATTTTTGCCGATTCGCGTTACGGTGTGCGTTTGCCAATAGGGACAATTGATGTTTTATCAGGCTTTAAACATCAAACTTTAAAAGATTTTTACACCACTTGGTATCGCCCGGAATTAATGGCGGTGATGGCTGTCGGTGATTTCGATATAGATAAAGTTGAAAAACTCATCAAAGATAAAATGGGTTCAATTCCGGCTACAACAAATACAACCGCGCCAAAACGTCCGGTGTATGAAGTACCGGATCATAAAGGTTTACGCATTGTTGTTGCAAGTGATTCGGAAGCGACGCAAACTTTAGTGCGTCTCAACTACAAACAGCCGGTAGATGAAGAAAAAACCCTCAAAGATTTTCGCCAAAGTTACGTCATCAGTTTATACAATGAAATGTTGAACAATCGTTTCAGTGAATTAATTAAACGCGGCGGCACGCCTTTAGCTTTTGCGGGTGCAAATTACGGAAGTTTTGTACGCACCAAAAATTCATTTTCATCCGTAGCTTTAGTCAGTGAAAAAAATATTGAAGAAGGAGTAAAACTACTTTTAATCGAAAATGAGCGCGTAAATCGCTACGGATTTACGCAACGCGAATTGGATTTACAAAAACCTGCGCTTTTGAAAAACTATGAAACGGGTTATAAAGAACGCGATAAAACAGAATCGCGCGATGTAATAGGTGAAATGGTGCGCAACTTTTTGGAAAAAGAGCCGATGCCGGGAGCTACATACGAATATGAATTTGCTAAGCAAGTTTTACCGACTATTACTTTGGCGGAAGTAAATGCTTTAACAAAAAAATTTTTGGCAAATCCGCTTGAGAATGGTGCTTGCGTTATTCAAGCACCAATAAAACCCGGTTTAATTTTGCCAACAGAAGATAAAATTCGTTCTATTTTCATCGATGTTCAGAAATTAAAAATAGATCCGATTGAAGATAATGCTGTGACGGTTCCGCTCATGGCAATGATGCCTAAAGCCGGAAAAATTACGAAAGAAAAAATAAATCCGGACTACAATTATAA
>JAYTIA010000511.1:0-3802 GCA_043732145.1 Saprospiraceae bacterium | reverse complement strand
CATTTCATTTAAAGATGTGATTGCAAAAGGTTTGAACGTGATGGATATGACAGCATTTACACTCTGTCAAGAAAATAATTTGCCGATTATCGTCTTCGACATCAATGATAAAACAAACTTAAAGAAAATTGTTCAAGGTAAAAGTGTCGGCACTTTAGTTAGTTGATAATTAACGGTTGATGGTTGATAATTGATGGGTGACGTTTGAAAATTGAGAAGTGATGATTGGTAGTTAAAAGTTTTCAATAAAAAAATGGTTCAAAGACACTAAACGCTTTGAACCATTTTTTTTATCAATTTACAATCGTCAACCATCACAACTAACTAATCTTCTTCCGGTTCTATTTTAACGGCAGAAACAGGAGCTTCGGCGATACGTTCTCTAATAATTGCTTCGATTTCGTCAGAAAGTTCCGGATTATCTTCTATAAATTGTTTAGCACCTTCGCGACCTTGAGCAATTTTAGTACCTTTATAACTGTACCATGAACCTGATTTTTGAATTACTTCAAGTGTCGTACCCAAATCAATAATTTCACCCGATTTAGAAATACCGGTACCGTAAACCAAATCAAATTCAGCTGTGCGGAAAGGTGGTGCTAATTTATTTTTTACGACTTTCACTTTTACGTGATTAGCCGTGAGCGTACCATCTTTATCTTTAACCGCTTGTCCGGATTTACGAATATCGAGACGCACGGAAGCATAAAATTTCAAAGCATTACCGCCCGTAGTTGTTTCAGGATTACCGAACATCACGCCGATTTTTTCGCGCAATTGATTGATAAAAATAACGCAACAATTTGTTCTGCCGATAGCTGCTGTGAGTTTTCGTAAAGCTTGCGACATTAAACGCGCATGCAAACCCATTTTAGATTCACCCATTTCTCCCTCAATTTCTGCTTTCGGAGTAAGTGCGGCAACTGAGTCAATGACAATAATATCAACCGCACCGGAGCGGATTAAATTTTCGGCAATTTCAAGTGCTTGCTCTCCATTATCAGGCTGAGAAATTAAAAGATTATCCACGTCAACGCCGAGTTGTTGCGCATAAAAACGATCGAAAGCGTGTTCTGCGTCAACAATTGCAGCAATACCTCCTTGTTTTTGACATTCCGCAACGGCATGAATAGCGAGTGTTGTTTTACCGGATGATTCAGGCCCGTATATTTCAATAATCCTGCCTTTAGGAAAACCGCCGCAGCCCAAAGCAATATCTAAACCGATAGAACCGGACGGGATTGTTTCTATGTGTTCAACTTGTTTTTCGCCGAGGCGCATGACTGTACCTTTTCCGAAAGTTTTGTCCAAGCGGTCAATAGCCACTTGTAGCATTTTCATTTTCGCATCTTTTTCGTTCGCCATTGTCTTAATTCTATTTTATTATTTACTAATTGTTTCAAAAACTGTACAAAAATAAAACATTTGTTTGGAATAAAAAAATTTTTGTTTGTTTTTTTTAATTTTTTTTGTTTGAAATGATGCAAGATCAAATAATGCGCTTTAATCATAAAAAAATCGCACAGATAAATTAATTTGTCTGTGCGATTTTTTATTCATTTGTTTCTCATTCCGTAATTCTACTTTGGCACTTTAGATTTTAAATTTAATCCTTTCTAAATCACGACCGCGATTCAAATCCACTGTGCGCAATTCTCGCATTTTCACTTTCCGCAAACGGACGCTTACCTATTAGTCTTTCTACATCAGATTTCACAAGTACTTCTTTTTCAAGCAAATGTTCTGCAAGCGTTTCTAATTCGAAACGACGTTCAGTAAGCAATTGTTTGGCGCGAATGAATTGAATATCAATAATTTCGCGTACTTCTTTATCCATTATCGCAGCAGTAACATCCGAGTAAGGCCGATTGTAACCTTCTTGCGACATACCGTAATACGACACGTTGCCGACTTTATCGTTCATACCATATACCGCAACCATACTGTAAGCGATGCGCGTAATATTATCTAAATCGCTTTGTGCACCCGTCGAAACTTTTCCGAAAATGACTTCTTCGGCAGCGCGACCGCCTAGTGCCATACAAATTCTGTCGTTCAAGGCTTCAGTGCGCGTGATGTATTCATCTTTAGGTAAATACTGCGCGTATCCGAGTGTTCCGATACCGCGCGGTACAATTGTCACTTTCACGAGCGGACTCGCGTGTTCAAGAAACCAACCGCAAACGGCGTGACCGGCTTCATGGTAAGCAATAATTTTCTTTTCCTCAGGCGCAATGATTTTACTCCTGCGTTCCAAACCGCCAATGATTTTATCGAGCGCGTAATTGAAATCATCCATATCCACGCCGGTTTTATTTCTGCGCGCAGCAATCAATGCGGCTTCATTACAAATATTGGCGATATCGGCACCGGCAAAACCCGGTGTCATTTCTGCCAATACCGCCGGATTTACGCCTTCGGTTGTTTTAATATCTTTCAGATGCACGTCAAAAATTTGTTCGCGACCTTTTAAATCCGGCACATCAATACCGATTTGTCTGTCGAAACGTCCCGGACGCAAAAGTGCGTTGTCTAAAACATCTGCACGATTTGTCGCAGCCATTAATATAACAGCTTTATCCGTCGGGAAACCATCCATCTCAACAAGCAATTGATTCAAAGTATTTTCGCGCTCGTCATTTCCGCCTTGAAATGCACCTTTCCCGCGAGAACGCCCTATCGCATCAATTTCGTCAATAAAAATAATGCACGGTGCTTTTTCACGCGCTTGACGGAATAAATCACGTACACGACTTGCGCCGACCCCGACAAACATTTCTACAAAATCGGAACCTGAAATTGAAAAGAAAGGTACATCGGCTTCACCTGCAACCGCTTTTGCTAAAAGCGTTTTACCGGTACCCGGAGGACCGACAAGTAACACACCTTTCGGAATTTTACCGCCGAGTGCCATGTATTTTTTCGGATTTTTTAAAAAATCTACCACTTCCATCACTTCTTCTTTGGCTTCATCTAAACCGGCAACATTCGCAAAAGTTACTTTTACTTTTGCACCTTGATCGAATAAAGTAGCGCGTGAGCGTCCGATATTAAATATTTGAGAACCAGGACCACCTGCACCGCCACCGACACGACGAATAACGAAATACCAAAGTAAGCCGAATAAAATAATTAAAAACAAATAATTTATTATCTGCGGCAATACGTTAGGTCTAGTGTCGTATTCCATGCGTGGTTTCTGAATCGTCGGATTTTTTTCGTAAAATTTCGTCCAAAATTCATTAAAATATTTTCCCGGAAAACGCAACGTACCGTTCGCACGGTTGGGAATTTTACTCGGCGTTATATTCCACGCTTTTAATCTATCCGGTTTAAGATAAATATCGAGCGATTCATCGTTATATAAAACCAATCTATCCACGTCATCATTGCGCAACATAGTTTCGAGATCAGTTGAAGTATATTGATTTTTTTCGACCGTACCGAAACTATAAATTTGCACCGCAATTATTACTAAAGCAATCAAACCATAAAGCCACCACGAACCGTAGCCGTTGCCTGAACTTTTTGGTCTTTCAAAATCATTATTATCCATCATTTTTTTTATAACTGAAAGTTGAAAGTTGAAAGTTGAATTCATTTTCAATTTTCAATTTTCAACTTTTTTAATTCACTCATCTATTTCACTAAATGACGATTGTATCATTATCTTATTGTAATATTGACAATATTTTGTTAAAAGCGATATTTTTAATGAAAAATTAGAAAACTAAAACGATTTAAAAATAATTCTTTTCGGTCGTTTTTTTTAGTTGATTAAGAATGAAAAATTATCTTTTAG
>JAYTIA010000510.1:0-9845 GCA_043732145.1 Saprospiraceae bacterium | reverse complement strand
TAACAAATTTTGTAAATCGTGCATTGCTTTTTACCTTTGCTGAACAAGAATAAAATTCCAAATATCCGATTTAATTTTTTTTACCCTCCTCCCCCTTTTTTTATTTTGTGGTACAGCTCTTTGCAGTGATAATTTGCGACCTGTCACGGTAAAGAGCTGTACCATAAAATAAAAAACTACACTTTCAGTGCAACAAAAGTTGCCAAAAACCCGACAATAAAACTTGTAAAAATATAAATAAAAGCTGTTCCCCATTGATTATTCATCATCAATTTAACCGTTTCATTCGAAAAAGTTGAAAATGTACTGAATCCGCCACAAACTCCGACAGCCAGAAAAGCACGATGTTCATCAGACAAAATTCCTTTCGCTACATAACTAGTAATAATGCCGATAGCAAGACACGCCAAAATATTTGTCAAAAAAGTTGCTGTCGGAAAAGATTGTGACCACCGCGCAAAAATTTGAGTCATGCCGTAACGCATAACGCTGCCAAGTCCGCCGCCTGTAAAAACTAAAAAAAGTTTTAACATAAATTTTGTGATTGGTTAATTGGTGATTAGTTAATTGGTAAGTGGTTAATTGGTTTTAAACGGTCGCCAAAATTTGAAACTTTGACAACTGTAAATTCTAACGTGATTTAAAAACCAATCACCAATCTACAATTAACCAATTTACATTTAACCATTCAGAAATAGGTTTCCTCAATTCCGAAAGTTCATTCTTACTATCTGCTTTTTTGTATTTTAAATAATTTCTTGTTTTTAAAAAACAAACATAATAATAGCGCGCAAAAAGACCACTCAATATCGCAAACGACCAATAAACAATGTTATAATGATGATTATAAAAAAACCATGAATAAAAATATGCTTGAATCCACCAAAACACCGGAAAAAAAACCAAGCCTGCAACAAATTGAATCGTCGTTTCATAATCTTCGAGATTCATTTTTTTTTGTATCAACGTTGCGAGCGTTACGGGAATTATATTATTAATAAAACCGAAGATAAAAATCGGTAATCCGAGAATAAGCAACAAAATATATTTTACTATTGGAAATTTTTTTAAATTCACATCGCGCAAATTCAACGCACTAAGTTTTGAAAAATAACTTTCGATTCTATTTTTTAAAATATTTTTTTCCGGAAAATTATTCCGAAAGTTATTTTCATTATCATTTTCTAAAAAATTTTCTTGCAAATTTTTTTTTGAAAATAATTTTAAAAAATTTTTGCTGCGCCAAAATTTTTTTTCCGTCGAAACCGGATTATCGTTTTGTAAAACAGTTTCTACTTTTTTCAAAAAAGCATCTTCATCTTTATTCGCGCAATCAATCACCAACGGACGCACTTTGTTTTCTATAATCAGCGTAAGTTCGTCAACTGCTTTTTTGTAATGTTCCGGCAAATTTTCTGTTTCCTTTTTTATATCTATCGGTTCTCCAACATTAATTACCACATCTGAATTGGGTTTTTTAGGGTCAAAATAAGTTAAACCCACCGGTAAAATGCGCAAAGGTTTATCATCATTTTTCCAATCGTGCAAAGCACTTAAAACGATACGCGATATACCGGATTTAAACGGACGCAATTGCCGACCATTTTCACTCAAAGATTCCGGTGCCAGAAAAATTGAACCGCCGGCGTGCAAATGTTCAACACTGCGTCTAAATGCTTCGTCATTTTTAGGCGTTTGCCCCACCGGAATATCTTTTGAACGTTGCACCGGGATACAATATAATGTAGATAGAATAATGCGCGCCACCGGATTCTTAAATAAACTGTAATTTGCCAACATAAACGGTCGTTCCTGCGTTTGCTGAACTGCCATTAAAGGATCAAGTAAAGTATTCGGGTGATTGCAAATTATAATCAGTGGACCTTCGGTATTCAAATATTGTGGATTTAGCACCAGCACTTTTCGAAAATATAGTCGCGTACTCACCCAAGCCAAAACTTGGCAAACCCTGAAAAAAAATTGGAGAAAAAGATTGGTATTCGGCAAGTTAATAAACAATGAACAATGAAAAATGAAAAATAAAAAGATGGCAAAAATAAAATCTTATCATCATGAAATTAAAAGGCAATAGAATAGGACAACGCCCTATCACAAAAAACGGTCAAAATTAATAATATTATCCTAAATTGTTACCACAATTTAGAGGCACGGTTTATTTTCGTATCACTAAAACATATAGCCTTCTGTATGTAATTTCACAAAACACGGCATGAAAAACAAATTAAAAGAATTACATGAAAAACGCACTTTGAGCAAATTCGGAGGCGGCGAAAATCGCCTTGAGGCACAGCACAAGAAAAGAAAACTAACTATATTTTCTTATCAATAATATTTTATGGCTGATTTTGCAGATTATTAGAGCAATCCAATAAAAAATAAGTGCATTTTTTTTGCAAATAAAGACAGAATTTTAGACATTTGCTAAAAATTCTGTCAATGCTGCGATCGAACCTAAAATATTTGCGAGAAAAAAAGAAACTTACCCAAAGTGAGGTCTCTAAAATTTTAGAAATCAGCCGTTCGACCTATGCGAACTACGAAAAAGAGCAATCAGAACCGACTGCAAGTCAATTGCTTAAACTTGCTCAGTTCTATAAGGTTAGCACCGACGATTTGCTAACCAAAGATATTGGAGCACCACTATTTCGACCCGATATCGAAAAACAAGATAGCATCTTGTCTGAAAATATTCGATTGCTACCCGTCATGGTTTCTGAAAATTCAAAAACAAATATAGAATTGGTTCCGGCAAAAGCGATTGCAGGATATGTAACGGGCATGAAAGAGACATCATACATTTCAGAGTTACCCCGTTTTTACTTGCCCAAATTACACGAAGGTTCATATCGGGCTTTTGAAATTGAAGGAGACTCGATGCCCCCCATACAGCACGGTTATATTGTGGTAGGAAGATTCGTGGAATATGCAAGAGATTTAAAAAATGGACAGCGTTACGTCGTTGTCATAAGAAATGAAGGTGTCGTATTCAAAAGAGTAATTAGCGAATTGGATGTGAATCAACGACTGATTTTAGCTTCTGACAATCCGGAATATCGACCTTACTCCGTATCTATAAAAGATGTTCTCGAAGCATGGGAGTTCACGGCTTTCATCGGATTTCCTGATAAAATTGATATGAATTATCTTATTTTAGATAAACTTGACCACATACAACACCAAATAACAAAATTAACGACTGCTATCAATTAACTATATAATGCAAAATAACTTTCTTGATAAAT
Source organism: Saprospiraceae bacterium (assembly GCA_043732145.1). GTDB lineage: Bacteria > Bacteroidota > Bacteroidia > Chitinophagales > Saprospiraceae > JAAFJT01. The sequence continues at coordinate 6,582 of JAYTIA010000510.1, read as the reverse complement.
TAGGTTTTACTACAGACAATGGGCTTGTTCACGACTTGGACGAAGCTCAAAACCATGTGGAACGCCTGTATATCGAGGAAGCCAAACGTCTGACTATTCCTGCCGATGCGGTTTATTTCAGGCGTTTTTATAAAAATGATGAGGATAAAATATCTTATTTTTCGATGCCTGCTGTTTGTATTTTTCACAAGTCAGATGGGTTTTTTAATACGGAACCTCACAAGACATTACACGCAGAATTATGGAGTGCAGGAAAAACAGAGATTTATATTATACTCGGCGAAACACGGGTAGATATTATCAATGCGAGAAAACCCGCAAAGCGCACCGGAAACGATGTAACTCTTGACCATGAAGACTTACTTTTAGTGCAAGAAGCGATTCTAAATTTTGAGTGTTCAAATTTTTCAGCCCATCTCTTTGGAAGTGGTACATTTTGGGAACAGTCTGAATTTCAGGATAAAATTGATGGTAACAGCAACCCCTATACTTTTTTGTTAGACTACCTAATGGAAGTGCGTCAACAACTTCAAAAAGATACTACAATAAAGATTGATAAAGCTGAAACAATAGATAAACTCTTAATTACTTCTATTCTGATTAAATTTTTGGAAGAAATAAAAGATGATGGAAAGCACACACTTAAAAATATTTATAAAAAGCATAATTTAGAAACAGAAACATTTGAAGAAGGTCTAAGAACCGGAAAATGTTTAAGTATTTTGAATGATTTAGCAGGAGAGTTTAATGGAAAAATATTTGATACTTTTACAGAAGAAGAAAAAGTAAAAATCTCTGATGCGAATTTAAATTCAATAGCCAATTTTTTAAGTGCAGAAATTGATGTAAGAACTAAACAGATTTTCATATGGAAACAATATAGTTTCAAATACCTGCCTGCCGAAATCATCAGTGCTATTTATGAAAATTTCATACAGGCAGAGGCAGAACGGAAGGGTGAGGAAAGAAAAGATGTTGTTTACACACCATTGCACTTGGTCAATTTAATGATTGACGAAGCAATGCCTTTGGAACAACCTGAATTATTTGAGAATCAAGAATTTAAAGTTTTAGATCCCGCCTGTGGCTCGGGTGTTTTTTTGGTGGCTGCCTATAAAAGAATGTTGCAATGGTGGGCAATTAATTATTGGAAAAAAAATAAAGAAATAGTCTATCCGGACAAAGAAACAGCCAAACAAATATTAGAGCAAAATATTTTTGGAGTTGACATAGAAACCGTTGCAGTGTTGGTCAGTATTTTTGGTTTGACAACAGCTTTTTTGGATAAATTAACACCAAAAGAGATTTGGGATAATTTAAAATTTAAAGACCTCGGCGAACAAAATATTCAAGGTTTAAATTTTACAGATTGGGCTAAGTCTGCTATAAAAAGAGAAGAACGCTTCGATTTGGTTATTGGAAATCCGCCATTTAATGACTCCACAAAAGGTACAATTACCAATGAGGATTTAAAAGACTTATTTGAGAAAGAAGTACCCAGTAATAAATTGGCACTTAAATTTTTTGAGGCTGCATTGTATTTCGGAAGAAAAGTGTGCATGATAATTCCGTCAAATATTTTTCTTTATAATAAAAGTAATCCATCTCACGAATATCGAAAAGAAATTTTCACCAACTATACGGTCGAAAAAATTTATGATTTTACGCATTTAAGAGAATCTCTTTTTATTAAAAAGAACGTTAGGGGTACTCAAAGTACAAAAAATAAAACAGGGAGAATCCCTGTTTTGGCATTAATGGTAGTAAAACAACCTCCCCAATGCCAACTAATTGAGCACATTGTTGTCAAACGGGAATTGCTTAGCGAACAAAAATTGCATTTTGAAATTGATTATTACGACAAACACCGAGTTCGTTGGGATTGGGCTGTTGATGAGAAAAAGCAATTTATTTGGAAGACAAATTTGCTGGGCGGTGGACGGTTATTGCATTTAATTTATCGCTTGAGCTTATTGGAGACTTTAATGGACTACTTAGGAAAACAAAAAGAAAATAATTGGGTTTACAATAACGGTTATATTTTACAACATGGAGACCCTGTAAATAATGAAAAAGCCGAATTTCTTAACAATCAACTTAGAATAAAACCAAGAACATTTGATGAATTTGGTAAGTTTGAAACAGAAACCATACCAGCTTCTCAGTATTTTTGGAATAAACGAAGTAAAGAGTTATTTGAAAATCCGCACATTGTATTTCAGTTAGTAGCTGGGAAATATAAAATCCCTATGGCGTTCATCACTGACCACCTATGCTTTAATAGTAGTTTTGTTGGAATTTCAGCACCTAAAAAAGATGAAGAAGAATTATATAAAATCTATCAAAGGCTTCATGAAAATGAAAAAACGTCTGACCTATATAGAGCATATATCTTAACTAATAGCTCTAAAGCAGTCGTTTATCACGAAACATCCATAGTAAAAGAAGATATAGACAATTTGCCTTACCCGCAAGATGAGAAATATTTGGAAGCTTCCGAATACGAGTCAATCATTATAAGTGATGTATTAAACTATTACCGCCACTTTGGTAAATCCATAACAGAGACACATGATGGATATGCACTTCATAAACCTGTCACTGAACCCGAGTTAAGGTCATTTGGCAAAGTTTATTGTGATGTATTGAATGACATTTATGCAGAGGATAGGAAATCTTGGCAAGCAGGTCAAGTACTTCAAACGCCCACGTTTGTAAGTTATCAATTCGGTTTTGGAAAAGATCGTGGTTTACAGTATGACTACAAAAAAATAGATAACGAAAACTTTAATATCCTTCAGGATAATATCAAATCGAATAGTGGCATACATTATAAAAGAATTATTCGCAACTATCAGCATGTAGATGGTTACGATTGTGTCTATTTAATTAAACCACAAGCTGGAAGATATTGGCTTCAATCCATTGCATTGCGAGATGCGGATGATACATTTATGGATTTAAAGAAAAATGGATATTAACCTCCTTGCAATGAATGGCATAGAAACTTTCAGGGAACTAAAACCAAATAAAGTGGTTCACCAGCTCGTCACAATGATAAGTGATGGGCTACCTTCTTTCTCATCCTCAAAAGAGTTTGAAACCGTTTTAAAAAATAAAAAAAATGAAAACCAACATTCTACAGCATATTGTTTATTCGCGATAAACTTTTGCAAATCCAGATTTTGTTTTATGAGGGAAAATACACAAAAAGGTAGTAGTACAGTAGATATTGGAGTTTATAAGGGTGAAATTCTAATCTTCGTTATAGAAGCAAAACTACTTCCAACACCAAAAGGAACAACACAACAACCACGCTATGAATATGAATACGTTTACGGAAAAGGCGCAGCAATTCAAAGATTTAAAGATATGCAGCATGGGGTTGATAATGAAGATAGACATTTCTCTGATAGTGGCGTTATTGCTTTCATTAAGGAAAATAACTTTGATTTTTGGTTCCAAAAAGTTAATCAATGGATTTCTGACGCTAAATGGGATACAACGGAAGAATTACAAAAAATAAGCATAAATACAACTGCAATTTTACTTTCCGCACACTCTCGAACTGATGGAACCGTGATAAGATTACATCATTTTTGGGTACATGTAAATAAATATTAAACACTCAAAGTATATCAGATTCTTATAGCTTATTATGTATCATATCTTCATTTTTCATAGGTACACTTTCCTCTTACGAAGAACTTCTCTGCTCAATTTCGATACAAAATTAATAATTCCACGCAAATTATTAGCACAATTTAGATTCGCGTTTTATTTTCGTATCACCAAAACATATAGCTTTCTATATGTAATCTCATAAAACACGACATGAAAAACAAATTAAAAGAATTAAAAGAAAAACGCGCACAAAGCAAACTCGGCGGCGGCGAAAAACGCATTGAAGCGCAACATAAAAAAGGAAAACTTTCGGCACGTGAGCGCGTCCATTTTTTTCTCGACCCAAACAGTTTTGAAGAAATCGGTCAATTGGTAACGCATAGAAGCATTGATTTTGGTTTAGAAAACGAAATTTATCTCGGTGACGGCGTTGTCACCGGCTATGGAACTGTCAATGGGCGTTTAGTTTATGTTTTCTCTCAAGATTTTACAATTTTCGGCGGTTCGCTTTCCGAAACGCACGCAGAAAAAATTTGTAAAATCATGGATTTGGCTGTAAAAAACGGTGCGCCCTGCATCGGTTTAAACGATTCCGGCGGTGCGCGTATTCAAGAAGGCGTAAATTCTTTGGGCGGTTATGCCGATATTTTTTACAGAAATGTTTTGTCATCGGGTGTTGTTCCGCAAATTTCTGCGATTATGGGACCGTGTGCGGGTGGTGCAGTTTATTCGCCGGCGATGACGGATTTTATTATTATGGTCGAGCAAACTTCGTATATGTTTGTTACGGGACCAAATGTTGTAAAAACGGTGACGAATGAAGAAGTGACATCTGAAGAACTCGGCGGTGCTTTAACTCATGCGACAAAATCCGGCGTAACGCATCTCACTGCAACAAATGATTTAGATTGTTTAGAAAAAATAAAACAATTGTTGAGTTATTTACCGCAAAACAGCGAAGAAAAAACGCCGCGACTCCCCTACTCTATTAATGAAGAATTTAGAGAAGTATTGAATAATATCATTCCAGCAAATCCGAATCAACCTTACGATATGCACGATGTCATTAACGGCATCATTGACGCAGATTCTTTTTTTGAAATTCATAAACAATACGCCGAAAATATCTTGGTCGGATTTGCGCGTATTGCCGGACGTTCTATCGGTATAGTTGCTAATCAACCGGAAGCATACGCCGGTGTTTTGGATGTGGACTCGTCACGCAAAGCCGCACGTTTTGTTCGTTTTTGCGATGCGTTCAATATTCCGTTGCTTGTTTTGGTGGACGTTCCCGGATTTTTGCCCGGTACGCATCAAGAATGGAACGGCATCATCACGCACGGCGCAAAACTTTTGTACGCTTTTAGTGAAGCCACCGTGCCGCGTGTGACCGTGATTACAAGAAAAGCCTACGGCGGTGCTTATGATGTGATGAATTCAAAACACATCGGCGCGGATGTGAATTTTGCTTGGCCCTCCGCAGAAATTGCTGTAATGGGTGCAAAAGGTGCATCGGAAATTATTTTCAAAAAAGAAATTCAAGAAGCCGAAAATCCAGCCGAAAAACTTTTAGAAAAAGAACGGGAATACGCCGATAAATTTGCTAATCCCTATCGCGCCGCTTCTCGCGGATTTATTGACGAAGTTATTGAACCGCATGAAACACGCCGTAAACTCATCAAAGCCTTTGCGATGTTGGAAAATAAAAAAATTGAAAGACCGAGGAGGAAACATGGTAATATACCGTTGTAATTATGGGCTATAATTTTAACCTCGTAGAGATTCCCTGTTTGTAGCTGAATAAAAAACGATTTTTGCAAAAATTTATAATTTATGTTCAATAAAGTTCTCATCACCGACGATGTTCACCCGACGCTCATCACCGGTTTAACGCAACTCGGTTACGATTGTGAATACAATCCGAAAATTGAAGATAAAGAGGTGCGACTGATTGTTCAAAATTATGTCGGACTCATCATCAATTCAAAAATTTTTGTCAATAAAGATATGATTGACCGTGCGCCAAATTTAAAATTTGTAGGTCGTTTGGGCAGTGGTTTGGAAATTATTGATTTAGTGTATGCCGCCGAAAAAGGTTTAAAAATTATTAATTCGCCGGAAGGCAACAGAAATGCAGTGGCTGAACACGCGGTCGGAATGTTGTTAGCGATGGCAAATAATTTGGTGCGCGCTAACAACGAAGTTAAAAATTTTGATTGGCAACGCGAAAAAAATCGCGGATTTGAATTGCGGGAAAAAACAATCGGCATCGTCGGATTCGGACATACGGGTAGTTCGTTTGCCGCAAAACTGCTCGGACTCGGTATGCGCGTTTTGATTTACGATAAATATTTGCCGGAAGGTTACACCAAACATTTTATCCGGCGCGATTATCTCATCCGGCATCCGGCGAGTAAAAAATCGGATACATTTGAGGGGCAATCACTGGCTACTTTTAATTTTGAAATTTCGGAAATAGAAGAAACAGATTTAGAAACTTTGCAACGCGAAGCCGATATTATTAGTTTCCATTTGCCTTTAACTAATGAAACAAAACATCTCTGCAATGCCGAATTTATCGGCAAGTGCAAAAAAAATATTTATATCCTCAATACTTCTCGCGGTAATGTAGTGAACACTTACGACCTCATCACAGGTTTACAAACAAAAAAAGTGCGCGGTGCGTGTCTCGATGTTTTTGAAAACGAAAAACCGAATACTTACTCTGAACAAGAAAAGGAAATGTATCGGCTTTTATTTTCGTTCGATAACGTCATCGTTTCACCGCACGTTGCGGGTTGGACACGCGAATCGAAAGAAAGATTATCGGCGGTTTTGTTGGAGAAGATCGGTAATTTCATTATTTAACCAACGTCACATCTCCGCTAAAAAAACTCATAATGCCGTTGCAATTTTCGATACTTAAAGTCCAAATATAAACATCCGCAGCAACCGGAT
>JAYTIA010000509.1:0-3819 GCA_043732145.1 Saprospiraceae bacterium | reverse complement strand
CTAAATCTTTTGCCGCTTTAAAATTATCGAAGTCGGCGGGCAATTTTCTGCCGTCTATATATTCATTATAAAACCAAGGATCGCCCACCGCAAAAACGCGTCCCTTTCCGTATTTCGATATCGCTAAAATAACATCGGTGCCTTGAGTTAAAACAGATTCGGCGGGATTTGTCAAAGCCAAAACGGATAATTCTTTAATATAAATTTTACGCGCAGTTTTTAAAATCGGATTTTTATCTATCAAAAACTGTCCTTGTTCAAACTTATCATTTTTTACGAAATTAATAGCTTTATCCGAAAATTGGATACCGAATACTTCAGCTAATTTATTGAAATGTGGTATCTCGCAATTACCGGTATCATTCGCCATCAATACCAAAGTACCACCGGCTTTCACCCATTTTTTTATAACTTCAATATTTTCCGCTTCAACAAAATGCGGCGCATCAGTTTCTTTTTTTGTATCCGGATCAACGATAATATAAACCGATGCCGCTTTGAGTGCGGCCTCGGAAGGTGCGGTCTCCAAAGATTTTGTTTGCGCACCGAGTTGATTAAATATACTTCCCCAACCGTAAAATCCTGAATTTTGGCGGTCGTTTAAAGTATAATGAAAACGTTCCGGTTGACCATCAAAACCTTTTCGGTATTCGTTATTGAAAAAATAATCAATAAAAACAGTTTTACTTTTACCAATACTTGCTTCTTTGGAGCATTCTATCTCTATGGAGGCATTGATAAACGGTCCGACACCTTTTAGATCGTTTTGGCGCAAAAATTCTGACATATAATACGCATAACTGCCATCTCGATAAGGCGTTCCGCCGAGCCCACTTGCATTAACCGTTTTTTCTAAATTTACCGAACCGTCCGCGTTTTCAGTAACAAAATTCTTCAGGATACCGTCGTAACCGCGTTGTGCAACTGTTAAATATTTTTTATCTAAAAAACCTTGTCGCACACCTTTTGCCAATGATGCAACGAACATACTTGATGCCGATGCTTCCAAATAATTACCTTTCACGCCTGCACTGTCCAAAATATCATACCATACACCCGATTGAGTATCTTGAACATTTAAAATTGCCGGTGCAAGGCGTTGCAAAATAGCAACAAGTTCTTTTCGACGCGGGTGCATTTCCGGAAAATAATCAAGCACATCTACTAATGCCAAAGCATACCAACCCATTGCGCGTCCCCAAAACATTGGTGAGCAGCCGTTGTTTTTATTCGCCCATTTTTCTTTTTTGGATTCATCCCAACCATGAAAAAGCAAACCGGTTTTCGTATCGCGACTGTGTTTTTCCATATAAACAAATTGATTTGCAATATCGTCGAAATTTTTTTCTTCCTTAAAAAGCACCGCATACTCCGCATAAAACGGTTCAGCCATATACAAACCGTCTAACCACATTTGATACGCGTATTTTTTTTTATGCCAAAAGCCGCCTTCGAGTGTGCGCGGCTGCAACCGCAATTGTTCGCGCAATTTATCGGCTGCTTTTTTATATTTTTCTTTGCCTGTGACTTGATACAATGTTAAACATAGACGTCCGGTTGGTATATTATCTAAATTAAACTCATCCATATCAAAAGTTCTTATCGTGCCGTCTTCGCGCACAAAAGCGTCTATATTTTTTTGGATGAATTTAAAATACGCGCCGTTACCGGTGCGCAACCAAAGATTTTCAATAGCATTAAGCACCACGCCGTTTTCATAATTCCAACGCGCCGGTTTACCGATACTTTCTGCGTAATGCAAGGAATCGCGGTGAAGTCGTAAAATTGTCGCTGCCATTCTTTCAGACATCGGCGTAGTATTTTGTGCCGTCGCATGCAAGGCGAAACTCAAAACAAGTGCAAGCAGATAAATTTTTTTAAAAAGAACCATCTTTTTTAATAGTTAATGGTGAATGGTTGTACAAGAAACCGAGTTTTATCCTTTTTCATGCAGAGAGAAGAATTGTAACAAATGTAATTAACTCTAAACGTTTTTTTTTGAAAAGTTCGGTAACGTTTCCGAATATAGTAATAACTAAAAACAAAGTGGTGCTTTTTACCCTTGAATCGCAGGGAAAAAAGCACCACTTTGTTTTGGTTGATTGGTTAAACCGTTAAGTCATTTCAGCCAGTTAACTGGTCAACTAATTAACCAATATCTAACGCCCCTTAATGTATATGCTCCAAATCTACAGCACTTAAATCATCTTCTTTGATTGCTTTTTTATTCGGGTCGTAATTTTTAAATACTTTTATTTTTGTCTGTTCTGCTAAAAGTAACATAGCCGGAACAAGTACCAAAGTTAAAAGCGTAGCGAAAGCGAGACCAAAAATAATTGTCCAACTTAGCGGTCCCCAGAATTGAACCGAATCTCCACCCATAAAAATATGCGGATTGAGTTCGGTGAACAGTGTTACAAAATCTACGTTCAAACCAATTGCTAATGGAATTAAACCAAGAATAGTGGCAGATGCCGTCAAAATTACCGGTGTCATACGTGTTCTACCAGCTTCGATAATGGCTTCTTTTAAAGGTTTACCTTCTTTCAAAAGTATTTCAGTAAACTCAACAAGTAAAATACCATTGCGCACTACGATACCTGCGAGTGCAACAATACCGAGACCGGTCATGATGATTGAAATTTCCATACGTGCCAACACAAAACCTAATAAAACACCGGTGATAGAAAAAATAATTTCTGACACTATAATAAGCATCTTTGAAACGGAATTAAATTGTATTACGAGAATGACGACAATTAATGCAATACTCATCATTAAGGCCCAACTCAGGAACGATGCCGCTTCTTGTTGCTGTACTTGCTCACCTGCAAAATCAATAGTCACGCCTTCGGGGGCTTTGAAGCCGCTGGCTTTATCTTTTAGTTGCGCAACTAAGGCATTCGGATTGTAACCCGTCAGTGCGTTGGAATAGATATTGATAACACGTTTTTGATTTTTGCGATGTATGCCGCCCAAAGTATTTCTGTAGGACACATCAGAAAAAGCGTTTAAAGGCACTTGTCTGATTTGTCCTTGCATATTCATGTCGCGGTAAGTTACTTTTTGCGAAAGTAAAGAACCGATATTATCCCTTTGGTCGCGCATGAGTCGTAAATTAATCGGAAAATCATCGTCATCGGTTTTATACTTTGAAATTTCTTTTCCAAAAACAGCAGTTCTCATGTCCGACCCTATTTGAAACGTTGAAATACCTTCGCGCATAGCACGCGCTCTATCTATGTTTAAAACAATTTCGGGATTAGAAATATTCAAATCAGATTTTAATTCTTCAACACCTTCTACTTGGCATGAATCTAAAAAGTGTTTCAGCCCGGTAGCAGTTTCTGCCAAAACTTTATAATCATCACCTAAAACATCAATCGAAATTTGTTTGTCCGTCGGTGGTCCATTTGCTTCCTGCTCAACAGATACTTCTGCTCCGGGAATACCTTTAAGTGCCGTTCTGATTTTTTCTAAAATCGGTCCTGTTTTTTTGCCGTTGCGTTTATCGAACTCAACGAAAGCAACTGTTACTTTTCCGAGATTAGAACTTGTAGCAAAATCAAAGCTCTGAGGATTAGTAGCACCGATGGCTACGTTCGAAATGACTGACGAAACTACTTCGCGATCTTTATCAATTGCATTGAATACGCGATTTTCAACGTCCTTCGTTATTTTATCCGTGTAGTTGACATCTGTTCCTACAGGTAATTTTATGTAAGCAAAAGCATAATTCGGTTCCGACTTTGGAAAAAAGACAATGCTCGGCGGAAAAAGCCCTACTAAAGCAAAACTGCCGAACAATAAAAAAACCGT
>JAYTIA010000508.1:0-3821 GCA_043732145.1 Saprospiraceae bacterium | reverse complement strand
TAGGGACAGGTCGCGACCTGTCCCTACAAAAAGTTGACGTGAATGTGTGCGACATTTTTTATTTTTATTTAAAATTTTTAAAAATGAATTTCTAAAATTCTAAACCTTCCGGAGATTCAATTAAATACTACTCAAACAATGAAAAAATTTCTTTTTATTATAGCTTTAACTTTTTTAACCGGTGCCACCGGTTTTACGCAAACAGTCATCATGGGTATTGTGAGTGATGCCAAAACTAAACAACCGATACGCAACGCGGTGGTTTTATACGGTGAAAAACAAATACCTATCGCGTGTGACGACAACGGCGGTTTCACTTTTACTACCAATGAATCTATTAAAACAATTCTTGTCAAATGTCTGGGCTATACTTCACAAACGGTTGTGATTGATTATAATTCGTCGAAAGCCATACGCGTCAATTTAGAATCATCGAACACGGATTTAAATACAGTAGAAATTACTGAAACATCGGCACAAAATAAATCTATTTTATATCAGCCGGCAGCGATCACAAAAATAACGACGACGGAAATAAAACGCGGAACGGGTTTATATCTCGACGATGCTATCAACGCAAATATTCCGGGTGTAACCATGCAACGGCGTGCGGTGTCGTCTGGTCAACAATTTAATATCAGAGGTTACGGCAATGGTGTGCGCGGTACTAACGGACTCAACAGCAATTTTGATGGACAAGGTTACAAAGTTTATATCAACGGTATTCCGATTACGGATGCGGAAGGTATCACACTCATGGATGATATTGATTTCGGTTCCATTGGAAATGTGGAAGTGTTGAAAGGTCCGTCCGGAACTTTGTACGGTTTAGCGGTAGCAGGTGTTATAAATTTAAAAACAATTCAGCCGGAAAAAGGAAAAACATCCATCGGGCAAGATGTTTTAATCGGCGATTACGGTACGCAACGTTTCACCACCCATTTTCAAACAGCGAGCGATAAAGTATCGTTGATTGTGAATTACGGGCGACAATTATCGGACGGTTATATGTTGCACACGGCTTCACACAAAGATTTTGTAAGTATGTCCGGACAATATAACGTGGATGATAAACAAAGCATCAATACTTTTTTTGGTTTCAGCAATAGTTACGACCAACGCGGCGGCGAATTGACGATTGCCCAATACGAGAAATTAGATTATTCAGGCAATCCGGATTATATTAAACGCAACGCACACTCGGAAATTATTAGTTTCAGGGCAGGCGTGAGTGATGTTTATAAATTCAGTAAAAATGTTTCGACAACGACAACCGTTTTCGGTTCGGGTGTGAGCAACAACGCAAGTTCTGCGGGTGGTTGGACGGATAAAAATCCGATTAATTACGGTTTACGTTCAACACTCGATTTGGGTTTTGATTTAAAAAACGGCTTGCGTTTATCGGGTATAACAGGTGTGGAAACGCAAAAACAAAATGCGCAAATCATCGGCTACAATATGGTGGTGAATCCGCAAGATACTACCGGTTATTGGATTGTCGGTGCCGCACGCAGCAATCAACAAACTGTAACAAGTACAACTTCTTTGTTTACGGAATGGACGCTCGCTTTTCCGAAAGATTTATCCGTCACTGCCGGTGTAGGTTACAGCAACATGAACATCTCGTTGCAAGATAGATTTTATGTAGCGGCTAATAGAAACCCGACTTACTTTGCTACAACTTACGACGGTCTGATTTCGCCCCATTTGGCAATCAATAAAGTTTTTAATCAACAATTTTCAGTTTACGCATCGTACAGCAGAGGTTATAAAGCACCGGTGAGTTCGTATTTTTTTATTCCGACAACGGGACAGTTGAACACCGGCTTAAAACCGGAAATCGGCGATCAATTTGAAATCGGTACAAAAGGCGTGTTGTTTAATGATAAATTAGTTTATCAGATTGCTTTATTCAGTGCGAAATTTACGGATAAAATGACAGCTATTGCAGTGCCTTTGAACGGTTCGACGACAACGACGGCGTATTCATATATTGCAAACGGCGGCAACCAAAACGATAAAGGTGTGGAAATTTTGGTAAAATATAATGCTTATCAATCTGCTACCAGATTTTTAAAAACCGTAAGTCCGTTTTTTAATTTTGCTTATTCCGATTTTAAATACGACGGTTACAGTTTTCAAACTTTGAGCGGCGATAAAAAATCTGCAGTAAGTATTGATTATACCGGCAAAGCGGTAGCAGGTGTTTCGCCCGGCGTTTCTAATTTCGGTATTGATATTGCCACAAACCCAGGTATTTATTTCAACGCTATTTACAGTTACAAAGATGCGATGCCAATAACTTCCGACGGTTTGAATAAAACGTTGGCTTATAGTTTACTGAACTCAAAACTTGGTTTCAGAAAAAATATCGGACAACATTTTGATTTAGATGTTTATGCAGGTGTGAATAATATCACCGGAACGCATTATGCTTATATGGTTTTTGTAAATCAACTACCGGATGCATATTTGCCCGCACCAAATAAAGCAAATTATTTTGGCGGTGCGAATTTGAAGTATAGTTTTTAGACGCGCTTATTTTTATGAATAAAGTTTTGAGATGATAAATTAGGTCTTGGTTACAAAAAAACTCTTGAAAAGTTTAGAACTTTTCAAGAGTTTTTTTAAATTTGAAAATCAAAAGTACTTCCAATTTAACCATCAACCATCAAATGTCAATTGAATTTTAGTCTTTCATGTACGGATAATTCGGTTCTGCATAATTATCTTCATACAAATCAGCTGCGTCCGGATGCGGCGATGATGCGGCGAAATCAACAGCATCTTGCATTTCATCTTCAATCGTTTCTTCTATTTTTTCTATTTCGGCTTCCGTGAAAAGATTTTCAGCGAGCATTTTAGCGCGTGTTGTTTTTATAGGGTCAAGCGTTTTATAATGTTCTACTTCAGCTCTGCCTTTTTCGTCTTTGCGATATTTTTCCGGATCACTGACCGAGTGACCTTTATAACGATACGTTTTTATCTCCAAGAAATACGGACCGTTACCCGCACGAATATGTGCTGCTGCGCGTTCAAATGCTTCGTGAACTATTTCCGGATGCATACCATCTACTTCTTCATGCGGCATATCGAAAGCGCGTGCGACCAAACTAATATTTGTAATGTTCGATGTACGTGCAACAGACGTTCCCATCGCGTAACCATTATTTTCGCAAACGAAAATCACCGGTAGTTTCCACGTCATCGCCATATTACCAACTTCATACAAAATACCTTGACGTGAAGCACCGTCGCCGAACATCGTAACACAAACATTGTCAGTACCTTTATATTTTTCGGCAAACGCAATACCTGCACCGATACCGATTTGCGCACCTACAATTCCGTTACCGCCGAAATATGCTAAGTCTTTTGAAAAAAAGTGCATCGAACCGCCTTTCCCTTTTACTATGCCGGTGGAGCGACCGAATAATTCCGCCATACACTGACGCGCACTGATACCTTTCATTAAACCGATACCATGCTGACGATATGCCGTTACCAACGGATCCATTTGACGCATCGCCGATTTTATGCCGGCTGCAATCGCTTCTTGTCCGATATAAACGTGACAAAAGCCGCGCACATTTGTTCCATAATTTTCTAAAGTACGTTCTTCAAAAATGCGAATGCGGTACATCGTTTCATACCAAGTGAGGTAAGTTGCCTTATCGTATTTTTTTTCTGTCGTTGATGCTGCGGGCGGCATCATTGTTATTGTATCTTCCATAAAGTTATCTGTTTAATCTGAATTTTATGCACCCGGCATAATAAAAATTTCTGTACTTGAATGTCTTTCCTAAAAGACAAAAGTACAA
>JAYTIA010000507.1:0-3827 GCA_043732145.1 Saprospiraceae bacterium | reverse complement strand
ATACCCATTTCTTGTGCTGTTTTTGCAATAATGGGCGCGGCACCCGTACCCGTTCCACCACCCATACCGGCAGTGATGAACAACATACGCGTATCATTCAGATATTGTTTTATTTCTTCGATGCTTTCTAAACACGCTTGTTTACCGCGTTGCGGCTGCGAGCCGGCACCTAAACCTTTGGATACTTCTTTTCCGAGTTGGATGCGTGTCGGGACAGGACTCAATACCATAGATTGAATATCCGTATTGCAAATAGCAAAGTCAACACCGACAATACCTTGTTTATACATATGTGTGACGGCATTTGAGCCACCACCACCGACACCGATTACCTTTATAATGGATGTTTCTTCTTGTTTAAAATTAAAGACCATGAGTGTTACATTTTGGTATATGAGAATTCTAACTCATAATGAATAATGTATGTTTGCTGTTTATTTAATGTACTTAATTTGCTTTTGTAATGTGAGCTTTCTAAGTTTTGGTTATTGCGATTCAATACAAAATTATCTAAGATCTACTTCAAATCTACATCAGGTTCTGCTTCAAACCATTCTTTAGTTTTCTTAAAAATACTTTCAAGCCATTTGCCGCCGTTGGCAGCATTGTGTTGTCTATTATTATCTTCAGCAGTCGCAACTTCTTGCGATTTATTTTCAACAACATTACTTTCTTTTATTTTTACTTCTACTTGTTGTGCTCCCTCAATAGATACGCGGTCCGCTTCATGTACAATGCCATTCATCAATAAACCGATGGCAGTGGAGTAAATCGGGCTGGCAACTTGTTCTAAATATCCGTGTCCGAGATGTTCTACCGGAATACCGATTCGGGCGGTCATACCTGTATGAAACTCGCACAATTTTTCAATGTCTTTCATTAATGCACCGCCGCCTGTGAGTACTATACCGCCTATGAGTTTACGTTCATATCCGGACCGACGAATTTCCCAAACAACGTAGTCAAAAATTTCTTCCATACGCGCTTGAATAATGCGCGAGAGATTTTTTTCACTTATTTCTTTATAATCGCGTCCTTTTATACCCGGAATTGTGATGATGCGATTATCATAGACTTCATCGGACAAAGCTGAACCGAATTTCACTTTCAGTTGCTCTGCTTGATGCTGCATAACGGCACAACCTTCTTTTATATCAGATGTGATGACATTACCGCCGAAAGGAATGACGGCTGTATGTCGAATGATACCTTCATAAAAAATTGTAATGTCCGTTGTTCCTCCACCTATATCTACCAAAGCTATGCCGGCTTCTTTCTCTTCATCACTTAAAACGGCGTGAGCTGATGCTATAGGCTCTAAAGTCATAGATTCGACTTTCAAACCGGTGCGCTCAACGCATCTGTGAATATTATTCGTTGCAGAAATTTGGCCGGTAATAATATGAAAATTAGCTTCCAAACGCACACCGCTCATCCCTATTGGATCAACAATGCCTTGTTCATTGTCAACAGTAAATTCTTGCGGGATGACGTGTAAGATTTTATCGCCCGGAGGCAAAACCAATTTGAACATATCGTTCACCAAACGTTGAATATCTTTTTGGCTGATTTCGGTATGGTCGTTATCGCGCGTTAGGATACCGCGATGCTGTAAACTTTTTATGTGTTGACCTGCAATACCGACATGAACGCGCGTAAATTTAGTTTTACTCATGCGCTCTGCTCCGGAAATAGCTTCATAAATTGCGTTTACTGTTTTTTCGATATTAGTTACAACGCCGCGCATAACACCAACGCTATCAACTTTACCGACACCAATAATTTCTAATTTGCCGTGTTCGTTTTTGCGTCCGGCAAGAGCGCAAACTTTTGTGGTACCGATGTCGAGTGCAACAACCAAATCGGTTGGAGCAACTTTTGTTGCATCATTCATAAGTTGAGAAATGTGCAATTAAATTAATTTAATTGCGCGTTAATAATTATAGCGTTTCTATTAAAATGTATATGTGTGTTTCAGTGTCTATGCGTGCCTGTTTTAAAAATACACAAAATCAAGCTCGTAACTTATTTTCAACTTTAAAAATAAAGTTAAGACCTCACAAAAATATAAATACTATTCGTTTAATCAAATTTTTTTTCGCATAATTAGATAAAAATGTGAAAAAAAAAATTAAATTTAACGAAAATACCTTTTTATGTGCGCTTTTTACAGACGATTTGTCCTTTATATTTTACTGAAATAGTGGCATAAGTGTTCCAACCTTCATATGGCATCGCTTCTCTGTAAAAAATTTTCAACCGATTCATTTTATCTTCCAAATCGCCGGCATCACCGATGCGAATTTTTTGATCGCCCAAAACCGGAATGAGCGTAAATTCTCCGCCGGCATCAACATTGATTTGCTGAATAAGCGGACGAAAAAAATCATCTCCTTCGAGCGTTTGCACCAAATAAAATATATTCTTCAGCAGATTATTTTTTTTAAGAAATTCCGGATCATAAGCCGACACACTTCCGGTAACGATAGGCACACGTGCCGAAAAGTGTTTTGAAAGCGGCATCCGAAAACCGGTTTTATCTAAATAATAATTACTGCCGGCATTATCAATGATGCGGCAAATCGGTTCGCGTTGTTTGACCGTGATATTTAAGTTATTCAAAGCGGTTACGAACACTTCCGCATTTTCTATAAATGGGTCTTGATTTAATATTTTTTCGATATGCGATACATCCACCCTTCCTACCCTTTGGTCTTTAATATCTTCGTCTAAGGCGTGCTTGATAATGGTAACAACGTCGGAAGAATCTATAAAATCTTTGCTGCCATTATCTAAATGTTTTATCGAGACATTAACATCAGATACTTGTGACAGATTTTTTCTGCGTGTCACGAACAAGGCTAACAAACCAATAATCAATATCGCCGCTGCCCAAACAAGTTTTGATCGGTCTAATTTATAAGCGATTGATATGTTATTGTTATTATCTGGCACTGTAAAATTTAAGTTGAGTGTTTACTTGTTTTCTCGGTGATATTAGCAAGGAACAAAAATACAATAAATAAGTAAATACTTCCTTTAAACCTAAAATAAATAAAACTAAAAACTACTTTTGCTTATGATTGATTGTTTGATGGTTCTTTACCTAAATTTTAACTAAAATGAAAAATAGATCATACTACCTCTTATTACAGATTTTTATTTTTGCTTTTTATAATTGCACAAAAACAACCGATGTCCACAACGATGATAAAATAAACAATATCGCTGAAAATTATTACAAAGAACGAATGCAATTGTTTCCATTCGAGGCGCAAGCTAACGGCATTAATGACTATAACGACAAATTTCCGATTGATATCAGTCAAACTTTTAGAGATTCACTCAGCCGTTTTGCTTGGAAAATAAAAGCACAACTTGGCGAACTGAAAAACAAAAAACTCGGCGACAATGCGCAAATCACATCCGATATTTTAAATTGGGAAAATGACAGAATTATTGAAAGTTTAAAATTTCCGGATAATCTCTCCCCTATCAATCAATTTTGGGGAAAAACGATTGATTTAGGTCAGTTGGGCAGCGGAGAAAGTACGCAACCTTTCAAAACAAAAAAAGATTATGAGAATTGGTTAGCGCGTATGTTGCATTTTCCGGCATGGTGCGATACGGCTATCAGTAATATGCGAAAAGGAATGGCTTACGGTTGGGTATTGCCGAAAAGTTTAGTGCTGAAAATGTTACCGCAATTTCAAACTATGGCGGAAACACCGACAGAGAAACACGTTTATTTCGGTCCGATTGATAAATTAAAAACCAATGCAGCCATTACCGATCCCGATAAAATAAAATTAACTTCAGATTATACG
>JAYTIA010000506.1:0-3831 GCA_043732145.1 Saprospiraceae bacterium | reverse complement strand
ATTAAGAAAAACATTAACATTTTAGCGATTGAATCTTCGTGCGATGACACATCTGCAGCTATTGTTCAGAACGGAAAAATATTGAGTAATGTTACAGCTACACAACTCGAACATACAAAATATGGGGGCGTTATTCCGGAATTGGCATCACGTCAACATCAAAAATTAATTGTTTCTGTTGTGAATAGTGCGTTTGAAAAATCCGGCGTATTGAAATCGGATATAGATGCCGTTGCTTTTACGATCGGTCCGGGTTTAATGGGTTCGTTGTTGGTAGGTGTTTCTTTTGCAAAAGCCTTTGCGATTAGCAGAAATTTGCCGATGATTCAAGTCAATCACATGGAAGCGCATATTTTAGCACATTTTGCCGAAACACCTTTTCCGAAATTGCCTTTTCTGTGTTTAACCGTTTCAGGCGGACATACGCAAATAGTGCGCGTTGATGATTATTTTTCGATGACCGTACTCGGAAAAACTTTAGACGATGCTGTGGGTGAGGCTTTCGATAAAACCGGAAAAATTTTGGGTTTAGATTATCCGGCAGGACCGATTTTAGATAAATTAGCGCAACAAGGTACGCCGCGTTTTAAATTTCCGGAACCGCAAATTCCTGGTTACGATTTCAGTTTCAGTGGTTTGAAAACTTCTATTCTTTATTTTTTACAAAAACAAGTGGCAGAAAATCCGAAATTTATTTCAGAAAACTTAAACGATATTTGCGCTTCTGTTCAAGAACGAATCGTAACAATTCTTTTAAAAAAATTTAGAAAAGCGGCAAACGATACCGGCATCAAAGAGTTAGCAATTGCCGGCGGTGTTTCCGCAAATTCAGGCTTGCGTAATGCTTTAAAAATTTTGGCCGGCAAAGAAAAATTTAACATCCATATTTTACCGATGTCCCTGTGTACAGATAACGCAGGTATGATTGGTATTGCAGCGTACTATAAATTTTTGAAAAAAGATTTTTGTGCAACGGATATTTCGCCGATTGTTAATCTTCAAGTCGGATAATTATTTCGAGTTCCTAAAATCGAATTTCACTCACCACCGGATAATGATCGGAGTATGGAACTTTATTAACGTGGCAATTGAAAACTTTAAATTTTTTGTCGAGGAGTATGAAATCAATTCTCAATCCGGGAATATTGCCGGCGTAAGTAACACTGAGACCGCACCCGGCTTCTTGAAAAGCATCTTTCAGATTTTTTGATGAAGACAAAGTTTGATAACTGTAAGACACCGGAATATCGTTGAAATCACCGCAAACAACCACCGGATGGGGCGATTGTTGAATATCTGCTGCAATTATTTCAGCTTCGTTCGTGCGTTTGCGTCCTGCTTTTCTGAAGCGATTCATTATTTTCAAGATGTTAATCCAACCACTTTCCGTTTTTATTCCTTTTTCTGCAATATTATCTGCCATACTACTTATTTCGTTCGATTGCAGTTGAAGCGAATAAAATCTTATAATTTTATCGTTGATTTTTATATCGGCAGAAACGCAACCGTTTTCCTTATTGTTATTTATCGGAAAAGATTTTGTAGCAGTGATCGGATATTTTGAAAAAATGGCTGTTTCACTTTCTTCTGTGTGAAAATAGTATGGATATTTTTTTAAAACGGTTGTTGTATTCATTACCCTTTCATAAAAATCAGCTCTTGAAGATTCTTGAAAACAAATAATATCTGGGTTTTCACTGTTCATATAATTCTCTAACGAGTTGAATCCTGCCGCCCAATTTTTAAAATTTTTTAAACTGTAACCATTTATATTGTAATCTAAAATTTTTAAAACATTGCCGCGTGGTTTTTCTTGAAAAAAATGTATACCCAAGATTCGTGTAAAATAATACATACCGATTATTAAACACAGTGCCGACAAACGCCAATGTTTATATTTACTCACGCGCCAAATAAAAATGAAAATGATATTGAAAATGATAAAATATGGATACAGCAAGCCCATGAACATCAGAAATGACATTTTTTGCGGACTCACAAAAGGTGAGATATAAGATAAAAGAGTAAAAAAAATAAGCAGACTGTTAAGCCTGAGCATGAATTTTTCCATTCATTATTCGTTATTCGTTATTCGTTTTTTCGATTTCTATATAACGAATAACCGAGACTTATACCGGTATTTCCATCCGAACTTTTGTACCGCAAGCGTTACCGGCGTGATCAAATAAATCATTGATGTTGATGTGCGTTTTAGTTTTATACATTTCATCGAGCAGTTGCAGTCGTTCTGCCGTAATCTGCATACCGTGCGATTTATTTTTTGTAGCAGACTTGCTTTTTATAGTCGACGCAGCTTGCCTGCCAATGCCGTTATCTTCGATTTCAATACAAATTTTATCTTCTTGAAGATCGGAAATATTTATTTTTATGAGCCCACCGTCGTTTTTGTGCATTAAGCCGTGCCAAATCGCATTTTCTACATAAGGCTGCAATAATAAGGGCGGAATACGAATATCTTCAGTATTAATAGTTGACGCAATAATAATTTGGTATTTAATTTTATCGGCAAAACGCAGGGCTTCAAATTGCATATAAAGTTCAAGCGTATAGAGTTCGTTGTGCAGCGTTATTTTTTCGGAACGCGCATTGTCTAAAACCAATCGCACTAATTTTGAAAACCGGGTTAAATAATGCGATGCACTTTCGGTATTATTATGCAAAAGAAAATTATTAATACTGTTCAAAGCATTAAAAATAAAATGCGGATTCATTTGCGCTCGCAAAAGTTTGATTTCACTTTCTAATTGTGTACGCAAAATAGAAGCTTCTAAGCGCAATTGTTCGGCAGTCGCTTTTTCGCGCTCGTGGCGCATTTGCGAGCGTATGATTTGCCAAAACGTCAGACCCAAAATGAGACCGGTAGCTAATAAACCGGATAGAAGTAAATTGTAAGCACTTTGTGTTTTTACTTTTTGTTCGTTCAAACGTTTGTCCGTTTCCGCCAATGCTAACTGCGTTTGATTGTAATCGAGTTTATTTTTTGCCAAAGTCAGCGTATCTTCTGTACGTTTAAGTTCTAAGTCTTGAAGTATCCGGCTTTGATTGAGAATATCAATATCACGAGAACTTTTCTCAGCTAATAAGTTCTGATTGCTGAGTTGGAGTTCTTGTTGTTTTTTTATAGAAAATAATTGTTCTTGTTGTGCGCGTAATTTATCACCGGCTTCTTTTTCAATTTTTTTATTTTCGTAAACAGATTGATTGTCCGATAATTTTTGCGCTTCTCTAAATTCTGTTTGTTGGAGTTCAGCAGATAATAAAGCACATTCTAAGGCTTTTTCGGTTTGTCCCGTGTTTTTATAAGCAGTTATTAAATTATAATACGCTTCTCTTAAACCGTTTGTTGATTGTGCTTGATGTAACAAATTGATGCTTTTCAAGGAATAGTCAATACCTGATTTATAATTTTTTAAACTGTCGTAGCTTGATCCCATATTTATGTAAGCCTGTGCAATGAGTATTTCGTTGCCCGGTTTTTTTTCATATTCTTTGACGGCATCATTGTATAAATCTATAGCTTCTGTGTGTTTTCTTTTCTCGTCATAAACGATACCGATATTTATTAAGGCGCGTCCGGTGTTGTAATTATTTTTTTTACATAAATCGTAAGATTTTTGATAATGAATGAGTGCGCGGTCTAAATCTCTGTTACGAAAATAAATGGTACCTAAAGTTGTATAATCTACATTGAGTTGATAGTCATCTTTTAATTTTTGATGAAGGTTGATGGCTTGGAGCGCGTAATTTTCTGCTTTACTAAAACTTTGCCGACCTAAAAGGGTAGCTAATCTTTCAAAAATAAGGGCTTCG
>JAYTIA010000505.1:0-9898 GCA_043732145.1 Saprospiraceae bacterium | reverse complement strand
TGGCATGATCAATTGCCCGCGAAATGCGCTCACCGACAACCGAACCCATTGAACCGCCAATAAAAGAGAAATCCATACATGCAATCACCATCGGATGTCCGTTTATTTTTCCGAAACCGACGGCAATCGCATCAGATAGTCCGGTTTTTTTATGCGCGTCAACCAATCTATCCGGATAGGCTTTAGTATCCACAAATTTAAGTGTATCTCTTGAAATTACCTCTTCGAACAATTGCACATAATTATTGCCGTCGAACAAAATTTTGAAATAATCATGCGAACCGATGCGTCCGTGATAATCGCATTTCGGGCATTTATAAAAATTGTCGTTATAATCTTTGCGCGTATTCGTTTCATTACATTTGGGACACTGAAACCACACGCCTTCCGGTGCTTCTTTTTTATTTGCCGTAGCAGTTTGAATACCTTCTTTTAATCTTTTAAACCAACTCATGATTTTTGTTAATTCGTTATCCGTTGTTCATTAATTCGTTATAAATTTAAACTTAAAAACTTAGGGCTAAAAATCTAAATGGAACCTTTTTCAATTCGCAAAGTTATAACGAATTAACGAATAACGGATAACGAATTAACAGGTAACCAATTAAGTAAATTTATATCCTGCCAGAAATGCGCCAATATCCATACGTTTTCTGCCTTCCAATTGAACATCTTTAAGTTTCAGATAACCGTCGAGCGTTGCAATTTTCAAAAAGTTTTTATTGTTCGAAACAAAAGTGCCAACGGGATGTTCCGGTGCAATGATTTCTTTTTCGGCAGCAAAAACTTTGAGTTGCAAATCGTTGAGATTTATCCACGCCGTCGGGTAAGGCGAAAGTCCGCGTACAAAATCGTAAAGTTCTTGTGTTGTATTGTTTGGGTGAATCAGACACGTTTCTTTAAAAATTTTCGGTGCGTGAGTGGCTTCAATGTCTGCCTGCGGTTGCAATTTTATATTATCGGCAGCAATATCTTGAACGGATATCAAAACCGTTTCTGCACCAAGCACCATCATACGATCATGAACAGAACCGACATTTTCATCTACGCCAATTGTTAAAGTGGCAGATTTAAAAATATCTCCGGTATCTATGGCGTGTTTTAAAAAAAAAGTAGTTACGCCCGTTTCTTTTTCGCCTTTAATAATTGCCCAATTAATCGGCGCGGCTCCGCGATATTTGGGCAGTAGTGAGCCATGCAAATTCATGGTACCTAAAGGCGGCATTGACCAAACAATTTCCGGTAACATACGAAAAGCGACGACAATAAATAAATCTGCATTAAATGCGCGCAGTGATTCAATAAACTCCGGATTTTTTAATTTTTCCGGTTGAAGTACCGGCAAATTATTTTCAATAGCATATTTTTTCACTGCCGATTCAATCAGTTGTTTACCGCCACGTCCGCCAAGTTTATCGGTTGCCGTTACAACGCCGACAACGTTGTATCCGTTTTTAACAAGGATATCTAAACTCGGAACGGCAAATTCCGGCGTTCCCATAAAAACTATTTTCAAAATACGGGTGGTTTAGCTTTCGGCTATCAGTTGTCGGCTATCAGCTATCGTTCGCTTTCAAAATTAATTGCCGGCTGATAGCTGATAGCCGACAACTGACAGCCAAACAAAAAAAATCAAAAATAATTGCAAGAAGTATTACGTCAAAGAGATTTACGATTTAACTTTGCAGAAAAATTCTTGTAATGGAAAAAATGACTAATTTCGATCGTAAAAACGGAGGTTACTTTGCTGCTTCTGTTGTGTTTCTAATCGTGCTCCTCATTTTCGCGCCGGCTTGGTGTTGGGTGGCGTTCCCATTTGTTTGTACTTTCTTAGTAGAAATGTTGGGATGGATACGTTAATAATGGTTGATAGTTAATAGTTGATGGTTAAACTAAAAGCCACACAATGTGATTATTTAGGTGGCTTTTTATGTTTATGGTTATAGGGCGTTGCCACGTATATTCTAGCGTATCGAAATAACCGCGTTAGCGGTTTTCTATAAACAGGAAACTGCTAACGCGGTTGATATACGTTACAAGCTTTAAATTTCAGAAAATAAATTTCAATTTTTCAATTTTCATTGTTAATTATTCATTGTCCATTTTTCATTTTTTAATCAGCCCTGTATCATTCAACCAATCCGTCAAACGTTGCGACCAAGTTTTAATGGAATTAAATTTTGAGCGATTACCCATATTGAACCCGTGTTTATCAACGGCTAAAATATGTGCTTCGACAGAAACTTTAGCTTTACGATAACTTTGAAGCAAAGAAACAATCGGTTCGGAACAACACTCGTCGTTATTGGCAGCCAATAAAAATGCCGGCGGCGCATCCGATGCCACACTGTCCGGAATACCCAAAGGTCCGGGATAAATTAAAATTTGAAAATTTGGTTTGCAATTGAATCGCTCAATAGAATCTTTTGCATTGCTATTGCCAGTACCATTTTCATAAGCAACAGTTGCAACAACTTCTCCGCCGGCAGAAAAACCCATAATACCGAGACGTGTCGGATCAATTTGAAATTCGGCAGCGCGACTGCGCACCAAACGCATGGCGCGTTGCGCATCTTGTTTCACGTTTTTAATCGTATAAATACTATCGGTGCGAAACAATCTGTATTTCAAAACAAACGCCGCAACGCCGATACTGTTCAGATAAGTTGCCGCATCGCGTCCTTCAGAATTATAAACTAAGCTTCTAAATCCGCCACCCGGACAAACCAAAACGGCAGCACTGGTTGCTTTATCTTTCGGCGGTAAAAAAACCGTTATACTCGGATTGTGAATATTGCGCACCCACCAATCTTGCGCAGTTTCGGGTTCATCTTTTTTATTTTCAAAACCGGGCGCACCTTTTTCCCACAAGTGAATTTGTGGTGGTGCGGTTTGTGCGGAAAGGGTGTGAGATAGTAGCAAAAAAGTAATGCAGGAGCAGATGTTTTTGATCATTTTACGCGAAACTAATTTAATTGAAAAGTAAAAGTTGTACTTCTATTTATTTTTGTGGTAGTTTTAAATTGAATTGATTGACGATATGTTCCGGAATAGATAATTTAGCTAAATTACCAAGTTTTTCCATTTTTCATTTTCAACCAGCTATTCCTCATCAAAACCGGTGCTTTGCGGGAACGGAAAAATCGGGAATTTAATTTCTACACGGGTACCGCAGGCTGCTTGCGTTGTCTGGTGAATTAAATCAATGATACGCACAAAAAAACGGTTGGGTTTTTCTTGATTTAAAAGTTCCAAGCGTTTTTCCGTGATGCGTGTGCCGTGCGATGTATGTTTTTTAAAATAACCGGTCTCTTCTTGAATTTCGCGTACACGCGCTCTGCCTACGCCATTATCTTCGACGATGCAAAGCATGGTGTCATCATCAAAAAGTTCAAAATGAATTTTTATAAAACCGGTTCTTTTCGGTTTGATGCCGTGTTCAATCGCATTTTCTATATAAGGTTGAATAATCATGGTGGGAATGCCGATAATATCGTTTTCAATATCATCAGAGACAGTTATGCTAAATTGAAAACGCTCATCGAAACGCAATTTCTGATTGATGAGCAGATAATCTTGCAAAAATTCAATTTCGTTTTCTAAAGTCACTACTTCTTGTTCGGAATTTTCGAGGGTGGTGCGCATGAGTTGCGCAAATTTCGCCAAATATTTTGTGGCAGTCACGCGGTCATCTGCATTCACAAAACTTTGAATCGCATTCATGGCGTTGAACAAAAAATGCGGATTCATTTGTGCACGTAAGGCTTTCAATTGCAGTTCATTTGCTTGAAGGCGCAACATTTCAGTTTCTTTTCTGCGTTTTTCTACTTCATGCTTAAATTCTAACTCGTTGACTTTGATGCTATTAATTTCTTCAAAATATTTGCGTTGAAACTCTACGTGTAAACATTCGTAATCGTAGGCTTCTTTAAAATTATTTCGTGCGGCGAAAAACGCAGCGATATCTTTACAAATACGTGATTGCAGCGAAGCATTATCTATTTGTCCGGCATAACGTAAAGCTTCTACTAATTTTTTTTCTGCATTTCTTTGCTGTCCGGCATTTTTAAAAAGTAAGCCCTGCCAATGCGCAATTTTTGCAAGATTCTCAAAATTACCGATGTGCTGAACATAAAAATTTTCGGCGAGGTGGAAATATACTAAGGCTTTATCGAAATCACCGCGTTTGAAAAGACAAAAACCGATATTCGCCGTTGCATTCGCCCGCGCTTCTTCACTGTGGTCATCGTCGGTTTGAAGCACTTTTTCAAAAAAATATTCGCCTTGAACATAATTATCGAGTGCCACGTGCGCTTTGCCGACATTTAAATAATGCCAAGCTAACCGACTTTTTATACCATGCGCTTCGCAAATTACTACCGATTTTTCATACGCCGTGACACACCGCTTTAAATCCTTTGTTTTTTCATACACCATACCTTTACCGGTGTGTACGAGTGTCTGAAAATACATATCTTTTACGGTAAGGTTATTTTCAGGACTTTCGCCGAAAATTTTTTGCGATTGAAAAAACAATTCAGTCGCTAAATCATACTCGCTGCACAACCAGTGCATATAGGCTTCTCGACACATCAAACGCGATTGCAGCACATCATTCGGCATTTGTGTTAATAAGCGGCGCGTTTTGTCTATGAAAAAAACCGTGCGCTCGATATTTTTCATGTTGATAAGTGTACCGAGATAATCCGTATAAGTTTCGATGATTTGCGCGGTATTACCGTCTATTTCTACTAATTGAATGGCTTTATTAAAAAGTGTATCCGAAGTTTTGAAATTATACAATTGATTTTCTACAATTGCATTGAGCACGTAAAATCGCCAACCGAACGGTTCATTATCGCTTTCAGTAAATCTTTGTTCTATTTCATGAAGCATACGCTGTGCCTCTTGTATATGAGTAAAAGTACAGAATTCAACAGTATCTAAATCTTTTTCAAGATTGTACTCTATTCTATCGGCGTTTTTTATATCGCTTACCTTTAATGTCGAAATGATACCGGTCATTAGCTTTATCAATTAATCCGCTTCAAAAATAGAAAAAAAAATTGAAATTATACCATTACCGGATATAATTTCAATTTTATTGCGCTTTAATAAATTCAAAACAAAAAAATCAATTAGGAATTTCCGGCAGTTTATTCGCGTTTTTTCCGAAAGGAAAATTCATAAGTAACATACAAACAGAGAGACTCAACAATAGCCAAAAATCGTGTGATGTGGGAAGCATAATAAGGGTATTTAATTTTTTTAAGAAATTTGGTTTTTTACGGAATTTTTTACTTTTAATTAAAAATGAATATTAAATTTACTTACTTGTGAATAAGACTATAAAAGTTTAAATTAGTTTATTCACATTGCAAAAAAACGCACTTTTATTTAACTTGTCAAGTCGTGACCCTTAACTTAATAAATAATTAAACTAAAAACGCCAAAAAAAGATTTTAAAAGCAACTTCCGGCTAATATTTTGCGTTTTATAAACTTGAAACTTGTTTATATTTGTGTAATTTTTGGAAGATGTATTAATTAATAACTGCCGAACTGTTTTACCGAATCCATACGATGAAAGATAATTATAACTTATTACTCGAAAAACTTGATCAATTTATTCGCAAATTTTATATCAATCAACTTTTGCGGGGTGCATTATATTCTACGGGATTAATTTTGGCGTTATTTCTTGGTTTAAATTTTGCGGAGTATTATTTTTATTTCCCGCCTGCTGTGAAACTGCCTTTGTTTTGGAGTTTTGTAGCGGTGTCCGGTGCCGCACTTTCATATTGGGTTTTGATACCGATTATGCACTACTATCGCCTCGGTAAAATTATTTCTCACGAACAAGCGGCGCGAATTATCGGTAATCATTTTCCGAATGTGAAAGATAAATTGCTGAATGTTTTGCAACTTCGTAAAAGCTATCAGCTATCAGCTATCAGCAATCAGCCAACGGAGGATTTAATTATAGCTTCTATTAATCAAAAATCGGATGAAATAAAATTAGTGCCGTTTAAATCGGCAATTAATTTAGCGAATAATAAAAAATATTTGCGTTACGCTATGCCGCCACTCTTGTTGTTGATTTTTATGTTGTTCGCTGCACCAAGTCTTTTGAAAAACGCATCGAACCGTTTATTTAATTATAACAAAGAATTTGAACGCGACGCACCTTTCAAAATTTCAATTGATAAGGATAAACTTAAAGTCGTTCAGTTCCAAAATTTCGATTTAAAAGTGACGGCAAACGGTACTGTTTTACCAAACGAATTATTTATTGAACGCGACGGTTATCAGTACAAACTTAAAAAAGACAACGATACTACTTTCAGTTATAATTTCACGAACGTTCAGAAAGATGTACCTTTCAGATTGTTCGCCGGTGTTGTAAATACGCCGATGTACAATTTGCAAGTGTTGAAAAAACCAAACATTGTCGGCTTCGATGTCAATTTAGAATATCCGAGTTATGTCGGTAGACCGAACGAAATTTTATCTAATCAAGGTGATTTAGTTGTACCTGCCGGCACTAAAATAAGTTGGACAGTGAATGCGGAAAATACGGACGATATTCAGTTGTCATTTGCCGGTGGAAAAGCGCAGTCTGTTATTCGTCAAAACGATACGCGCTTTATTTTTTCGAAGCAAGTGAAAAGCGATGAAAATTACCGCTTGTTCATTTCCAATAATTTTTTGAACAAAGCAGATTCCGTTACTTATAATTTGACGGTTGTGCCTGATATGTTTCCGACAATCAGCGTTCAAAAATTTGATGATTCACTCAACAAAAAACGTTTTTATTTTGTAGGAGAAGCGATTGATGATTACGGTGTGCGTAATTTATCTTTCAATTATCAGATTAAACGCGCAAACCGTGTGCAAGAAGGTTTACAACGCATAGCAATTATTAATCCGAATTCAAAACAAACGCAGTATCAATATACTTTCAACGCTGCCGAATTAAATTTACAACCGGGCGATGAAGTGAATTATTATTTTGAAGTTTTTGATAACGATGCCATTAACGGTGCAAAATCCGCAAAAACCAACATGATGGTTTTCACACAGCCGAGTGTAGAGCAGGTTGAAAAACAAATTTCAAAAAATAATGACCAAATCAAAGATGCTTTGAAAAAAGCGGTGCAGGAAACGAAAAAAGTACAAGATGATTTACAAAAATTGCGCGAAAAATTATTGCAACAAAAAGAAATAGATTGGCAAACCAAAAAAGAAGCGGAGCGTTTGCAACAACGTCAACAAGAATTAGATAAACAAATTGACGACATCAAAAAGAATTTTGATGAAAATTTGAAAAACGAAAAAGAATTAAAGAAAGATGAAGAACTTTTGCAAAAACAAGAACAATTGCAAAAAATGTTCGACGAGTTGAAAAACCCGGAGATGAAGGAGTTGTTGAAACAAATCGAAGAGTTGATGCAAAAAATGGATAAGGACAAGGCACTCGATAAAATGGAGGAAATGAAGTTTTCTAATGAAGAAACGCAAAAAGAATTAGAGCGTATGGAAGAACTCTTCAAACAAATGGAAGTCGAAAACATGATGCAAGAGCAAATTGATAAACTTGACGAGTTGGCGAAAAAAGAAGATGATCTTTCTAAAAAAACGGAAGATAGCCAACAAGAAGATAAACAAAAGCAAGAAGATTTGAAAAAAGAACAAGAGAAAATCAATAAAGAATTTGATAAACTGCAAGAGAAAAAAGAAGAATTAGAAAAGAAAAATAAAGAATTGAAACGTCCGGAAAAAATGCCGGACACGAAAGAAGATGATAAAGGCATCAAAGAAGATTTAAAAGACAGCAAAGAGGAATTAGAGCAAAAGCAAAACAGTAAAGCATCGAAAAAGCAGAAATCGGCGGCGAATAAAATGAAAGATAAAGCCAACAAGATGAAATCTGCACAGCAAAAAGGTAAAGAAGAAGAAATGGAAGAAGATTTGAAAGCGATTCGTCAATTGCTGGAAAATTTAGTGCAACTGTCATTCGATCAAGAAGCAACGATGAAAGACATTGGCAGTGCGGCAGAAAATACGCCGCGTTACACAAAAGATGTGCAACAACAAAAAAAGTTGCAAGGTGATTTTGTAATGATAGAAGATTCGTTGCAAGCTTTGGCGAAACGTCAAATCAAAATTCAAACTTTCATTACAGATAAAGTAACTGATGTTAAACAAAATATGTCCGGTGCATTGGAAAGACTTGAAGACCGTAAAAAATATGAAGGTCAAGATTTGCAACAACGCAGTATGAAAAACCTAAATGATTTAGCCTTGATGCTTGCCGAGTCTATGAAAGATATGCAAGATCAAATGAATCAAATGTCAGGTAATGGCAGTTGCAGTAAACCGGGCGGTAAAAAACCAAACGGAAAAGGGGGTAAAGAACCCGGCGATAAAATAAGTGAAGGACAAAAAGGCGTGAATGAGCAATTAAAAAATCTACGCGACCGATTGAAAAAAGGTGAAGGCGGAAAAGGCGGTGCAGCCGGTATGAGTAAAGAATTTGCACAAATGGCAGCAAAACAATCTGCTTTGCGTGAAGCGTTGAAACAAAAACAAAAAGAATTGCAACAACGCGGCAAAGGCGAAAAAGGTTTACAAGATTTGATTGACGGTATGGAAAAAACAGAAACAGAACTCGTCAATAAACAATTGACCAATGAAACGCTGAAACGTCAAGATGATATTCAAACGCGGTTATTGGAATCCGAAAAAGCTGAACGCGAACGCAAAGAAGACGATGAACGCAAAGCAAATACGGCAAAACAAGTGGAAACACCTATGCCGCCGGCTTTACAAGAATATATCAAAAAACGTCAATCGGAAATAGAACAATTTCGCACCGTTTCGCCGGCGTTGAAACCTTATTACAAACAATTGGTGGAGGAGTATTTTAAATCGTTGAAGTAAATTTATCTTACACTCGACTCACGAATAACAAGTTTACTCGGCATTAAAACAGTTTGAGGTACAGTGTCCGGATTTTTGATATGCTCTAATAATAACTGGCAACTTTTAGCGCCGATTTCATAAGCCGTTTGTTCAATCGTTGTTAAACTTGGTGAAATGATTTCGGAACTTGGCGTGTTTAAAAAACCGACGATCCCGATATGTTGCGGAATTTTATAACCATAACGTTTCAAACCAATCATGGCACCGATTGCTTTTAAATCATTTACCGCAAAAATTGCATCGGGCAGTGGTTTGATGCCAAGTAATTTTGTGACATCTTGTAATCCGTTTTCTTGCGTGAATCCGGAATAAATAATGTATTCTTTTTTTATCTTTAAATTATTTTGCTCAAGCGCATCCAAGTAACCTTGCATACGGCGTTCGGCAGCATCTATATTTTTCGGACCGGCGAGATGCGCAATGCGTTTGTAACCCTGTTGAATCAAATGCGTTGTCGCGTTAAATGCACCCCGATAATTATCTTGAATAACTTTTGAAGTAAACATATCATTTCTGACGCGATCAAAAAAAACAATCGGTAGCCCGCGTTCCGTCAGTTTTAAAAAATGTTCTGATGTATCTGTTTCAGCCGAAACAGAAGCTAATAAACCATCTAAACTGTTGTTGTTGAGTTGTTTTAGAATGTATTTTTCGCGCTCTAATGATTCTCCCGAAATAAAAAACATCACATTGTACCCGATATTATAAGCCACGTCTTGAATGCCTTTCACAATCGTAGAAAAATGATGCGTTGCTATTTCAGGCAAAAGTACACCAATTATATTTGTGCGCTGCTTTACTAAATTAACGGCATAAGGATTAGGACGATAATCTAACTCTTCCGCTATTGCCATCACTTTTTTCCGCGTTTCCGGACTCACATCATAAGCATCGTGTAATGCCCGCGAAACCGT
>JAYTIA010000504.1:0-3834 GCA_043732145.1 Saprospiraceae bacterium | reverse complement strand
AGATAAATTCCGCTACTTGTAGTTTTGCTCCGTCAACTTCTGCCAGACGCAACGATTCTTTTTCTCTGTTACGTTCGCGTTTATCGCGACGCAATTTTTGTCCTTTATTTTTTCCTCCGATATTCAAACGCGCCATTGTCTCTTTGATTTTCGCTTCAATTTCTTGTTGCGAAATCTCTTGAGGAGTCATGTTACCTTTATTGACCGGCGTTCTATTATCTCCCGGACGACCACTCGGACGTTGCTGCGTATTATTACCGCCCGGACGATTGTTGCCACCGGGGCGATTTCCGCCGCCGCCCGCATTGCCTTGACGTTGCGGCGGTTGCGGATTCGTTTTCAAGTGATTCAAATACGCTTGTGTATGATATCCCGGACGCGAAGTACTACCGGTATTATTCGGAGCCGTTGTATTACCTGAATTTACGCTCGGTATAATTGGCGTACTTGGTGCTCTATTTTGTACTTGATGATTTCCTTGCCCTTGCGAATTATTTTGTCCGGGCATCGGTGCGCGTTTGCGTGTACGGCGACGGCGTTCTGCTTCTGCCGCGTCGTCTCTTTTAGCTGCATCACTACCCGGCGCATGTGGCGTTTGATTCGGATTGGGACCACGACGATTATTATTATTTCCGTTATTATTATTATCTCGTCTGAAATTCCCGTTGTTGTTACTATTATTATTGTTACTTACCGGTTTATCATTTAATCTATTGACATCAATTTTGCCTTTTATTTTCAATCCGCGCAATTGAGGTGCATCTGCTTTAAGTACTTCGCTTTCAGCTTGATCTTCTGCACTCATCGTAGGTTCATTAAAAACTACTACGTCAGCGTTTATAGCTTCTTGTGCAACAGGTGTCGGATTTGTTTTTACGGGTTCTGCCGGCACCGATTTAGGTGCGGTAGAAATTGACGCAGCCTCTTTAGATACAACAGGTGTAGTCGTTGGTATAAGGGGCTGAGCCGTCGTTTGTTGTTGCGGCGGCGTTTTGTGAGGAGTTGCCGGCGGTGCTTGTGTTTTATTTTCAACAACAGTTACCGTTTTTTGAGGTGTCAAATCAATTCTGCCGATAACCTTAGGTTGTTGCAAAATGGTTTTAGGACGCTCAATCACATCAATATCATTACTACCCGAATTTTCCGGCGCAAATGCAACATGAGGCCGTGATTCAGTATGAGGATGGTGATGGTGTTGGTTTTGATGGTGTTGGTGGTAAGACTTTGCTTGTTGAGGTCTTTGATTACCTATAAGCAGTTGATTAGCTTTTTCTTTTTCGGCTTTGGAGTCCGAAAATTTGCCGACTAATGCGCCGTACATGTCATCAGTGAGCTTGGCGTTGGGTTTGTTTTCAACGGCAAACCCTTTAGCGTTCAGAAAGTCCACGAGAGCGACCATTCCGACGTTCAATTCTTTTGCTACTTTTATGAGCTGTCTATCCATTAAAGGTATTTACAGACAACCACTACTCTTCATTACAAGAGCAAAAGATGATTCGTGAGCGTAGTCCGCTTTCAATGATTGGAAATCCAACGAAAGAGTTTCAAGTTCAACTGTGCATAATCAACTTTTGTACTTTAAGGTGAAGAAAAATGGTATCGGTGATAAAATTTATGCAAAAGTAAGGTATTTATTTTACAATGTCATAATTTATTACCGGCATTGCATTAATTTTTGTTAATACTGTCGTAAATTTATTTTATTTTTAAAGGACAGCTCATTTTTAAGTCAACTTATGCTAAGATAAAAGACAAGTGAAAAAAAACCCGTGCGTAGATTTTTTTTCTATGCACGGGTTTTTTTGAATCTACCTAACTTAAATTTCCAAAAATTCCTACCCCTATAAATTTTTTCCGTTCCAAGTTTTTACAGAAAAATTCATTTTAGAACCGTATTGTTGTCGATATTTTAAAATAACATCTGATAGATTAGCAATCGAATTATCTAATTTCAAAAAGAATTTTTTTGTATTAGGGTGTGTAGCTTGCTTTTCTGCCTGTAAACTTATAGCGCCGTTGTTGATTTGATAATGACCATAATCGCCGTTTTCTAATGTAACTACGTGCGTCAAAGATTTTAAATCATTTAAAAATAAATCAACTTGTGCATCCGTACCATTATCGTAAGTCACTAATCCCCAAACAAGATTATTTGGAACGCGCATTAAATCGCCGGCATCTACAGTTACACCGTTTTGTGTTTCCATCGAAATCGTATATTTATTATCCGTCACAACGAGTGATCCTTTATTAAAAACGGCATCTTTCAAGTTCAGTTGGAAATTATATTTGCCGTTGGTAAGGTGCGTCACGTAAGTTGTATCACGCGCATAATCGCCGGTACCGGAACAAGTTGCGGGACCACCTAAATCTTTTATTGTGACAATAATATTATCATTATAAACATTCGGAAACGCATTAACAGTCATGCCGTCGCATTTTTGAATTTGCGTCGTAGAAAACACCAAAGCAAAATCTCCTCCGTTATCGTTCAGCAATTGCCACATTTTAGCGTTAAAATCTTTCGAGACATCAATCAAATTGCCTTGAAAATCCGTACTTTTTTTACACGCATTCGACATCATCACACTAAAGCCCGACAAAAGGAATAAAATATAAAAAAAAATCTTTTTCATTACAGTTGTAAATATAACCATTGAATTGTTATTGGTGGATAATTCTCACAGGATTTTTAAATAATAGATTTGTCACTCTCCTAAACGTACAAAAACGTAAATAGCTGCCTCTTTACACGAAATTTTATTTTTTATCTTGATGAAAATCTTTTTAAGAAAAATATTTATTCCGCAAAATTGATTATTTTTGGTGCAATAAAAAAATGTTTTTAGTTAAATGAATTTATTTTCACAAGTTGTTGAATTTTAAATATTTACTCCACTGATAAAATTTCATAAAGTTTCAATCATCTTCCATAAAAAAAATATGAAAAAACACCTTTTCTCTTTAATTTTTATTTTTTTCGTTTCAGTTATTAACGCGCAAGTACTAAAAGCACCGCCGCGTAAAGAAGGTGAAGGACCTTTCACGCAATTAATTATTCGCGGTGTGACACTTATTAATAGTACACTCGCACCGCCTGTCGGTCCGGTTGATATTGTGGTGGAGCAAAATCGCATCAAAGAAATTAAAGTCGTCGGATTTCCGGGTGTCGAGATTGATTCGGCGCGCAGACCGAAATTAAAATCGGGGGGAAAAGAATTAAATGTGTCAGGTATGTTTTTGTTGCCGGGTTTCGTAGATATGCACGGACACATCGGCGGCGAAGAACAAGGTGCGGGCGCAGAATATGTTTTTAAATTGTGGATGGCGCACGGCGTGACAACTGCGCGCGATCCGGGTTCGTTCAATGGTTTGGATTGGGTATTGGAAGAAAAAAGAAAAAGCGCGACAAATGAAATAACTGCGCCGCGCCTTATTGCTTTTACCGGTTTTGGTGCGGGCAGTAAAGAAAAAATTGCCACACCGGAACAAGCGCGTGCTTGGGTGCGCGACAATGCGGCGAAAGGTTCGGACGGCATAAAATTTTTTGGTGCGGCTCCTGAAATCATGTCAGCAGCACTTGATGAAAATAAAAAATTAGGTTTGCGTTCCACTTCGCATCATGCACAATTAGATGTCGGTCGTTGGAATGTTTTGAACTCGGCGCGTGCCGGAATGACTTCGATGGAACATTGGTACGGTTTGCCGGAGGCGATGTTTGAAAATAAATTAGTGCAAAATTATCCGGCGGGTTATATTTATTCCAACGAAAAAAATCGGTTTGAAGAAGCCGGTAACTTATGGAAGCAAGCCGCCATACCATTTAGCGATAAA
>JAYTIA010000503.1:0-3837 GCA_043732145.1 Saprospiraceae bacterium | reverse complement strand
AGTATACTTGTGATGATGAGAATTATGCGACGTATCATGTTTTAGATTGGATTGAGTAGTGATCAATAGCGTTTTTTTACTTGAAAGCGTTCTCTTTTATGTTTTACTTAGATACTAACGAAATAAAGACGTTTATAGATGCAATAAGGTGTCAATAATTTTTTGTTAAGATTTTTGATTGAAACTTTTCAAGGTAGATAGGCAGTCGTTAGTTTGTAATCAACACAAGCCGGCTCGAATTTTCTGCATTAAAAAATTCGAGCCGACTTGTGTTGATGTTGATATTAAATATCGGTATTTCCTTAATTCTTTTTCCTCGGTGGCAAAGGTTGCGGATTAATTTGTGTTTTTGCTTTATCGTTTACAATCGGTAAATGCTCTTTATTTTTTACAACGGTTCCGTTCAAAATAAGATTCGCACCGGAAATACTGCTGTATGTGATAACACCGTGTTCAAATCTTTGCTCACCTGAAACTACGCTTGCTGCATGAATGTTTGGATCCGGAATAAAATCGGAAATAGGATAGCCTAACGGACCTTTTTCCCAATTATTCGAACCGTAGGTATTTATAATCGGTGTTATACTCATATAGAATGTTCCGTGCGTTGAGCTATGAATAAATCCGCCTTCAAACCTTTGAAAACTTCCACCGTCGCGTAAATTACCGATATCAGTTTGGGGCCAGCCTAAAATACCATGTTCTGAATTTAAACTGTTGTATTTTTTTCTAATTTCTCCCCAATTCGCATAAGCTTTTTGATCTTTTATCGAATAATAAACAACACTCCAAGGAATACTGCCGAGCATAAAAAATCCTTCACCTCCGGCTTTGCTGCCGGTAGTATGAACAGGAGTAGCTTTACTGACATCGCCGAAAAAAGTTTTAAAATCATCAGCTTTGTAGCGCATCAATAAATCGGCTCTGTAATATTCGTAAGTTTTACCGCCCAAAACATTTTTTTCCACCCATTTTTGCTGAAACGCAGGACACATATTAGTATCGGAATAACTCGCGTTCATCATCAGTGCAAAAGTTCTGTCAATCATTGTTGCTTCTGCTTCAATCGGGAAACTGCTGTTTTCATTTTTACCGCAATTAATATGATAGTCTTCTCCGCCGTTAAAATAGCGAGTTATCATCTGTTGCCTGCCGTAATGCCTGATTT
The DNA here is from genome assembly GCA_043732145.1 of Saprospiraceae bacterium. Classification (GTDB taxonomy): domain Bacteria; phylum Bacteroidota; class Bacteroidia; order Chitinophagales; family Saprospiraceae; genus JAAFJT01. The sequence goes on along the minus strand of JAYTIA010000503.1, from coordinate 2,669 downwards.
GCCAAACATGACCGAGTTCATGAATAAATACTTGTCCGGGTATTTTATATGAAGAACCACCGTTTGAAAGTTTATCAATATAATTCATAGGGCTGCTGAAAGCTTCTTCACCGAGATTCATATAAATATATGCTCCGATGCCGGGCCATGTAAAAAACCGATGCGACTGATTATCTAATCTGGTGAAATTGAAAATTTTTATTTTATCGAACGAACCAATTGCTCCGTGATATATCCATTTATCAGCCCAAGCCATTTCATCTGCCGTCATGTCGCGCACGCGAGGCAAATCGCCATGCATAACTAAATTTACTAAACCGCCTCCTGTTTCATAAAAATATTGTCCGGATTCATTTACAAAAAAACCGGCGGCATCAACGATGCCGTTAAAATCTTTGGCAACACAGTCAGCTAAATCTGAAATAACTTCGCCGTTAATATTTTTGAAAGCTTTATCGAAAGTGTGCATCACTCCGTGCAATATTTTTTGCGCGCCTTTACCGGCACCGCTCACCGTGTTGCCTAAAATTTTATCTATCACTCCACCGATATCATCGAATCCGAAACAAGTTTTGCACCCGGGTTTATTCGTTTGCGCTCCGAAACTGAAATCGAGATGTGCCACATCCGGTTGTCCTGCAAGAGAATACATGCCGTAAATGATGTTGCTCGTTCCGAAATGCATTAAATGTTTTTCGGCATCGCTTTTATAGCGGTAAAATCTGCTGCCGGCGTGTTGACCATCAAAAGGTCTGCCCTTTATTCTCATGCTTGGTTCAAATACCGGTGTTACGGTGTAAACAACAACGGCTAAATCATTTGATGGCGCAGCATTTAAGATAGTGTAATTGATACTATTAGCCGTGCGTTTGTAAGAAACCGATACCGGCTTTTTCTGCAACAAAAAAATATCGGTTGCGTTTGTGCCTGCTGTTTCAGACTGATATTTTACTTGCCACAATTCCACAACAATTTTTTTTCCGCCGATTGGAGCAGTACCGATTTGCCATTCATTTTTCATTTTAGCAAAATCGTCGGGGGAAATATTGATGCTGCCTTGTAAAGTTTGTGCTTTTAATTGGCTCGAAAAAAACAAAACGCCAAAGAATAAAATGTAAATAGACTTAAAAATTGTTTTCATGAATTGGTAAATATTTATGTAGTGATTGGTAATAAAATTTTGCTTTAGGTGAGTAAAAAAAATCCGTTTAATTTAGAAAAGAATTAAAAAAAATTCAACTCGAAGCAGCGAAATTAAAACGTTTTTCGTTTTAATAGCGTGTTAAAAAAATAAGATAAAAGATAAAAAGAGCAGCCCCCAAATCAACCCTCACTAGAATGTATGAAAAAACTTTTTTGATTAATAAACTAACAGGTTTTATAGCCTGAAAGTCAACAAAAAGGGGCTGCTTTTATCTTTATGTGAATATATTTTTTGTAGAATTTTTCAATTGATTAATTCTATAAGCCAAAATTAGGATAGTTGGTTTGAAAAAACAAATTATCTCTACTGTTATTTTATTAATTTTTTATTTTAGTACACCTATTGAAACTTGGACGAAAATATGTTTGTTGAAATTTGATTCGTAGAAAGTATTTATACAATGAATCATAAAACTTAAAAGCCCTGCAATTTTTTTTGCAAGGCTTTTTGTGTTTTATGATTATTACGTTTTGGAAAACCACCCAAGCGATATTTGTTTTTTATTTGCAAACTGCTTGAAGCGAGTGCGTTCTGATAACAATTTGACCTGTTAAATAAAACGTCGTAGTACGTTTACAAGTCGTCTGTTATAAGTGTTTTTATTTGTTCAGCCATTTCTGCTGTCACTGTAACACCGTGAATGTCAAGTGCATGTTTGGCAGCTTGGCTCAAAACTTCCTCTTCGGAATTGGCATGAATTACGGCGAGACAATCAAAGCCTGCATCGCAACAGTTTAATTTTTTCATTGATTTTAAGAAATTTTAGATTAAGAAATTATTTTAAAAAAAATTACTGAATAAATTTAATACGTAAACATACGATCACTTTCAAGAGATAGGCGAAGTAATACAGTAGGCAATGCAAACTCGGCAGGTTTTCCTTTTATATCTGCTTCAGTCACACCTCTTGTTTTGCTTGAATTAGCCGATAAATAAAATTTAGTCTTGCCATTTTTTACTATGGCATCATAATGATCACGGAGTTTTCCTGTTCCTAAGCCCGTCAATGAATTTAAAACAGAATCTTGTAACAATTTCACTGCATCACCTGCCAAAAAAATATTTACGGTATGTCCTTCTTCTATGGCTGTTTTAGCAACTAAAAAGCCCAATACTGCTCGTGTAGGGTTTTCTGCACCTTGAGTGATATGTACTAATATCACAAATTTCTTTATATTAGGTACATCGGCAGTATTCTGTCCAAAAGTCGAAATTGCGGCTAAAAACATAAATAAAAACATCGAAATCAAACCTTTTAGGTTCATAATATTTTAATTTAAATAATTGTTTTGATTGAAATTACTTCTTGAACAAAAGTACATCAAAAAATCTACGCCTCGCACCAAACCGGTGAGAAATATAAAATAATTTTTATTTTTATTTTTAGAATATTATTTTTCGAGAAAAGATAATTTAATGGCAACTGTTCGGCAGGTAAATTTTTAGCGTTAATTAATTTTTTATA
>JAYTIA010000502.1:0-9913 GCA_043732145.1 Saprospiraceae bacterium | reverse complement strand
AATTTTTAAGCGTATCGTTGTTTTTGAAATAGTGCACAATATTTACTACATCATCCGTCACTTCATCGTCAATTGTTAATTTATCTAAATTCAAAGATTTTGGAGCAAAGTGTGTGCGTTTATCGAATCGAAAAACAGAAATACCTTTTGTCGCCAAATTTTCTGCTAAATCTTTAAAAGGTTTATTAGGTCCGATAGTTTCGTCACGGTCTTGAGGGCCGGAACCATGTACGAGTATCGCTAATATTTTTTTATTACGCGCTTCGATTTTCGTTTGTGTGAGTATGCCCGGCAAATCAATATTTTTAGACCGGATTTTCAAAAGTGTACTTGTAAAATTATCGGCAACTTGTGACCCAGGCTTTTGTTCAAAATCTTGATGCGGCACCAAAAAAAAGCCCACGACTTTATGATTTTTATTAAAAGTGAATTTCAAATCCAATGTTGCTTTTTCAAATTCGGAATAATAAAAAAGAAAATTATAAACCGAATCCTGTTGTTGTTGAAAGCTCACTTGCTTTTTGTATTTGCCGACAGAAGTTTCTAAAGACATAACAACCTGCTCCAAAACCGTTTTGTTTATTTTAGATTTTACACTCGTATCAAAAAACATCGCAGCTTCAGCATATCGGTGAGCGAATAAATTTTCGGTAAGCTGACTGCCGATTATTGAATCGTTTTGTGATTCCAATGACAATGAGAACGACAAGAAAATTAGAATAGTAAAAAAAGAATTTTTCATCTTGAATAATTAAAACTTTTTATGCAATTTTGAAAAAGATATTTCAATAAGTACACCCAAACAAGAAGTTAAAGATGTTAACAATATTTTAACTTTCAAGTTAAAGCGAAAAATAATTCCTTTCTTTGATTAATTAAGTTGAAAGTGTAAGATTTTAATTTAATAACGTAACGTTTTCGATTTTAAGTCGTAAAAGATATTCAGCTTTGAGAAATAAGCTAAAAAAATAATTCCTGAACACAATTTAACATACCACGTCAATATCATTCGCGTATGGTTGATATAATACTACACTTTCAAAAAAAATTCGCACAACAACCGGAATTGCGCGAAGAATGTAAACCCGCTGTACAATCTTCTTTTACATTAACGCATATTGAAGAAGCTGATTACACGCTTTGGAGTTTAACAAATCAGTCGGATAAAATGGCGGAATGGTTGCGCGAACAAGTGCTTATTGCAAATAGTTCGCCTTTTAAAACGCATGCCGGTATTGATTTTTATCAATACGGGGCATCAAAAGGTTTTCGTTTACATCCGGCACTCACAAAATTTTCCGACAGTCATTGCAAACACTTTTTCATTTTTATGAAAGAACGTTTTTTGCAAGCCGGTTATAAAGTACAGACAGCCGATAAACGCTTATTTAAGCGCGGTTATTTCGATGAAACGATTTGCCGTTTTGTTTTGAAACCGGGGTCGCCGGAAAATACCAACTTACCACTAATCACCCTCGAAATGGTGAGTAAAAATAATCATTTAGCTTTGCTTCACCTCATTACAACGGCTGCCGGCGGTGAAATACCACACGCGACTAATAATTTTTCGGATTTATTGGAGCGCGTTCTAACTTTTTAATGCAACAAATTTATTTTAGACTAAAGTAAAAAAACCGCGCAAGAAAATTTATTTTTCTTTGCGCGGTTTTTTCATTTATTATGTTGCCGGAAAAAATTATGGTAAACCGAAGTTTTTTCCAAGCTAATTTTAAAAATCATTTAAATAAATACCTGGTTTAATGACCTTGTAAAAAATGAATAATTGAAAGATAAATCGGCATACCAAAGGTAATGTTAAACGGAAAAGTTACAGCCAGAGCCATTGGTAAAAAAATACCGGGATTAGCTTTAGGAACAGTTATTTTCATTGCCACAGGCACCGCAATGTAGGATGCACTCGCTGCTAAAATAGATAAAATAAACCTATTTCCGGTGTCAGAAGTCACTAAACCACTTAAAAAAGCGACCAAACAACCATTTATCAAAGGAATAAATATTGCAAATAGTGCTACAAACCAACCTTTCTTAATAAAATCATTTAATTTCCTACCGCTTAAAATACCCATATCCAAAAGAAAAATAGCGAGAAACCCTTTAAAAATGTCAGTCGTGAAAGGTTTGATGCCTAAAGCCTGTTTTTCACTTGTTAATAATCCGATGACTAAACTGCCTAAAATTAATAAAACGCTGCCGTTAGTAAATGAATGTTTTATCACTGAACTTATCTTAGGATTAGTTTCTTCATCTTTGCTGAACCATCGAATTAAAATAACGCCGACAACGATCGCGGGTGCCTCCATTAATGCCATAACCGCGACCATATGACCGCCAAAAGTGATATTTTGTATTTCTAAGAAAGAAATCGCCGTTACAAATGTAACGGCACTTACCGAACCATAAGCTGCTGCTACTGCTCCGGAGTCTTCTGTGTTGAGTTTGAATTTTAAAATAAAGAATGTGTACACCGGAATCAAGCAAGCAATAATAACTCCGAATATCATTGTCGCAATTATTTCAAGCGTAAAATGACTGTGCGCCAACTCTTGACCGCCTTTAAAGCCGATTGAAAATAATAAATAAAGAGAAATAAATTTGGAAGAGTTGGGTGGAATCTCTAAATCACTTTTTAAACGGACAGATAAAATACCCAATACAAAAAATAAAAGTGCGGGATTAGTTAGATTGTCAATCAGTAAATTAAAATTCATAATTAAGCGGTCTTGCGTTGAATAGAATCTAAGTTTTCTTATTTTTTAATTAATGGCGCAAAGTTGAGGCTGATCATTTATTAATTTTTATTTATCTTTGTAATGAACAGCATAAATTTCTTTTATGAATTATACGATTAATCAACTTCAAATCTTTTTAAAGATTACACAAACTCAAAGTATTACTAAAGCAGCTGAAGCATTATACTTAACGCAACCGGCTGTTTCCATTCAACTTAAAAATTTTCAAAATCACTTTCAAATACCACTTACTGAAATTATTGGAAGAAAACTTTACATCACCGATTTCGGCAAAGAAATTGCGTCTTCCGCAGAAAAAGTATTAGAAGACTTACACGAGATTAGCTATAAAACCACAGCATATAAAGGACAATTGGCAGGACGTTTGAAAATCTCATCGGTCTCAACAGGAAAATATGTTATTCCTTATTTTTTGGTTGATTTTCTGAAAGTGCATGAAGAGGTAGAATTATTTTTAGACGTTACTAACAAAGCGAAAGTAATAAATAGTTTAGAAAATAATGAAGTTGATTTTTCGCTGGTTTCCGTTTTACCGCTTAATATGATGATTGAAAATATAGAATTGATGGGAAATAAATTGTATTTAGTGGGTAATACACAACGAATTTTTACCGAAAAAAGTTATGACTGTCAGATTTTTGAAGACTTACCACTCATTTATCGCGAAAAAGGTTCAGGTACACGGCTTACGATGGAAAAATATATTGAACAAAATGCGCTTCCCGTGAGAAAAAAAATGGAACTTTCGACTAATGAAGCCGTCAAACAAGCTGTTATTGCCGGATTAGGTTATTCAATTATGCCGTTAATAGGAATAAAAAACGAATTAAATAATGGCGATCTACAAATAATTCCTGTTGACGGTTTTCCGATAAAATCTGTGTGGTATATCATTTGGAATAAAAATAAAAAATTCTCACCGGTAGCCAATACTTTTTTGAATTATTTGATACACGAAAAAAATAAAATTATTAAAGAAAAATTTGACTGGTTTGAAAAATATATTTGACAATCCGGCACAGCGCTTATAATAATGAGACTTTTTATTTGTAGCCGAATTTTAAAAAAACAAAAAAAGCGCATAAAGAATAATTAAATTCTTTACGCGCTTTTTTTGAGCCTTATAAACTAGAATTAAGCCTTCGGTACATTCACTTTTTTCTTCCCGTGCATAGTACTCGCTAATTTCACTGCTTCATAAGCACTCACTATGCCGCCTGTTCTGCTCAAAGTACTGAAAGGCACTAACTCTTCCGTTCCGGGTTTTTTAACTTTGAAATCTTGTTTGATCGCACTTTTTTCGATACATTCTTTAATTTGTTCGGCAGTGAGTTCCGGAAAATAAGAACGCAACAAAGCTGCAACACCGGCAGTTACCGGAGATGCCATTGATGTGCCGGATAAATCTTTATATTTACTGCCCGGTACTGTTGATTTTAAATCTACACCGGGAGAAAAAACATCTACGATTTTATCGCCGTAATTTGAAAAAGTTGCGACTTCATCTTCGCCTTTTTTCCACGACAATGCGCCGACTTCAATCCAATTAGATGCCGTTTTTTTTCCGAAACAACCCGCTTTTTCAAATTTTGCATTCGGATAATTACCGCTAAAACTATTGGTATTAGTGCCCTCGTTACCCGCTGCGTGTACTAATAATACATCGTGGTCACGCGCATATTTTACGGCGCGGTCAACGGCGGCTTTATCCCACGATTGTCCTTTGCCGAAACTCATATTGATGACAGTTGCTCCATTATCAACGGCATAAATAATCGCATTTGCAACGTCTTTATCGCGTTCATCACCATCCGGAACAGTTCTTACCGACATAATGCGTACATTATCCGCCACGCCTTTAATACCTATATTATTCGTTCTGACTGCGCCGATAATACCCGCAACGTGTGTGCCGTGCATCGCATCAGGTCCCGTGCAATCAGCATTGCCGTAAACGTGTTCTTTGCTATCGGCGTAATTATCTTTTACGATTTCTTTGCGCGAATCATAATCCGGATTGAGTTGATATTTAACTTTTGATTCGTAATGATCGCCTTCTTCTTTAATTTGTTCCGCCAAATTTTCTTTAACGGCTTTTATGCTCGATACATCTTGTCCGGAAGCTATCAAACGCGACATCAAATTTTTTCCGACTGCTAACATCTGATTACCGTCATCTTTTATCGCGTCTATGTTTTCTTTTGTTATGGGTTTGCTGCCCAATTTAGTATTTAAAGCATCTAAAGCATTCATGATTATCGTGCGCGTACTTTCTACTTGGCTTAAACTTTCTTGCGCATCAGTCAATTCTGCTTCGATTTCAGTTTTGAGACTTTTGTATTTTTTAAACTCTACTAAATCTTTGCCAGAGAGTTTTGTTGAATCGGCTTTAGCATATTTTGTGCGCAAAGCTGCATATACGCGCGTTTTTTCTAAAGTTTCGTGATTGACATTTTTACCGTCTTTACCGCCGATAAAATTCCAACCGTGAATATCATCAATGAAACCGTTGCCGTCGTCATCAATACCGTTGCCGGGAATTTCTTTCGTGTTCGTCCAAATAATATCTTTCAAATCTTCGTGATTAACATCAACGCCGCCGTCAATTACTGCGACTATTACGGTTTGACTCTTTTTATTTTTCAATAATTCATTATAAACGCGCTCGGAACTCACGCCGTTCACGTTGTTTTCTTTCGGGTCGAGATTGAACCAATTGTCGGGGGCTTTTGTCTGAGCTGTTGTAAACTTAATGGCGAAAAGCAAAATAATTGCCGATAATAAATTAATGCGCATTGAAAAAGGATTTTTTTATAATTTGAAAAAACGTGCATGATAGAACGTGCAAAGATACTATTTATTTAAGAATGATTAATAATTTCAACTAAAAGCGTTCCCTTATCTACCGGTTTTCCTTTTTCGGTGTGAATAGCTTTGATAATGCCATCACCGCCGGCTTTAATAATATTTTCCATTTTCATGGCTTCAAGAATTAAAACTTTATCGCCTTTATTTATGGACTGACCGACTTCAACTAAAATATCTAAGACTAAACCGGGCATCGGTGCTTTTATATCGCCGGCACGTTGTGAACCGACTACTTTCATGCCAAGTTGATCAATTAAGCGATCATATTTATCAGATACTTTTGTTGTATAACTGTTGCCGTTTATGCGCAGACGCAGGTTTTTCCCCGAAGCATCATGGCTTATAACTTCTATTTTAAAAGATTTGTCATCGTTCAGAATATGAAATACTTCGTTTTCACTTATTGTGCTGATGTCAAGTGTTTGAATTTCATCCGGCATAATATCGAAAGTCCGTTCATTGACAGAAATTTTGAAAGGAGGTTGCATAAGCTAATGATAAAAGATGAAAGAAGAATGATGAATTTCTTATCGTGTATCAACATCTATTAAAAGAAAAAAAATCGCAACAAATATACAAGACTATATTTGTTGCGATAGGTTTTTATCAGATGTTTTTACTCTATTACAACTTTTCGCGTTGTAATACCATTATCAGTAATTACCTGAATGAAATAAATACCGCCGGGATAATTTGTAGTATTGATATTCACTTGTTGTGAAAAATTATTAAGAAAACTTCGCAAAACTCTTCCTCTATTGTCATAAAGTAGTACTTCATTTATTTTTATTCCGAAATCTTTAAGTTCAATGGTAAAATTACCGTTGCTTGGGTTAGGACTAATTTCAATCGCTGCATTTAATTCCGATGAAATATCATTCACACTCGTTGTAATCGTCGGTAATTCCGATAGAGCGTTTGAATATAAACAATTTGCCGGCGTAGAAACAAAAACGCGCGTCGTTACAAAAGTAATTCTATTCACGTCAGCATAACTCGGTAAATTAAATTGATTACCGCCCGCTATCCAAGTTTTTCCGCTATCGGCAGTTGCCAACAAACCGCCTTTGTAACTTGCAAAAACATAACCGCCATTAAATGCCATGTCTTGAATTTTTGTACCGTCTAAACCCATCGTTAAAGTATGTGCAATCGAAGTAGGAGATACCGGTTTCCAATTCGGCGCAGTAAAATCGGTATTAAAAACACCTGAACCATCTGTACCGGCAAATAATTTCGTACCGTTGTTCGTAACAGAAGTGACATTGAAGTTAGATAAACCGGCATTAATTGCTGTCCAACTACTACCTGCCACATCTTTTGTGAAAACACCTTGACCATAAGTGCCGAGTAAAATTTTAGTACCATAAAAACTCATTGAAGTAGGTACAACATTCGACGGCAAACCGGATTGAACCGTTATCCAACCGGTACTTGCGAATTGTACAAAGTATTGAAAAATATTTCCCGCCGCATCAATAGTATATAAATATTTATCGGAAGCATAGAGTTTTTTGATATTCATTACAGGCAATCCCGCATTATCTGTCGTCCACGTGCGCCCTGTATCAGTACTGACAAAAATACCTGCGTTTTTTGTGCCGGCATAAAGCAATTTGCCGAAAAATTTCAAACTTGTCACATTTAAACTGTCTGTTAAACCGAAATTCGATCGGGTATAGGTAGCCGCTAAATCTTTAGAAACAAAAATACCTTTTTCGGTGGCAACCACAACCACTAAATCACCACTTGTTTCCATCGCATAAGTTGCAAAATTATTGAAACTTACATTATTATCTTTCCAAGCAATTTTAGTTGCGTCCGATTTAAAAATACCTTCTATATTTATTCCTACCAAAAAACTTGTTTTAAAAGAAATGATATTTGTCGCATCAGTATTAGGCAATCCGGCGTTGACGCTCAACCAATTAATTGTGACTGATGTCGAAGAGTAAACGCCACTATTTGTAGCAATGAACCAACTCATGCCATTGTTTGTAACCGAACGAATAGCAACACCGGCAGGTAATATGGAGTTGATGGAATAATAAATTGGAGTGGTTGTATTACTCACGCCATCTGTTAAACAAATACCATCTCTGTTGACAATCGAAAGTTGATCTGTTTTAGCGTTATAAGATACAGCAGAAGTGCCGCCCGCCATTGATGTACCCATATCATTAAAACTTGTCCAAGTATTACCTTGATCGGTTGACGCAAACACACCGCTCGACAGATTAAGCGCGATGATTTTATTGCCGGCTTTTGTTAATCCGGTAATTGTTGCACCGTTGAGAGCCGTACTGTTAACGGCTACCCAAGTAGCACCCTTATTTATTGTTTTAAAAAGTCCACCGCCATCTGTACCGGCTAAAATAGTTATCGAATCAATCGCTAATAACGATTTTATTTTCAAATTGGTTAAACCGGTATTTATTTTTATCCAATGTCTATCAGTGCCGACATACCCGTTGAAAATATACATACCGCTATCCAACGTACCGGCGAATAAATAGGTGCCGGAATATGTGAGTGCAGAAATTTTTCCGCTTGTCAATCCGACAGGAATAGATCGCCAAGCTATTAGGCCGGCGGTTGTACTCTGATAAACACCACCTGTAAATGTTCCGATATAAACAGTTGTATCAAATACGGCACTGCAACTGACAGAACCGCCAAACGGACCTTTTGAGCCGAAATGTGCAAATGCTTTATTTGTTGTAAAAATTAAAATTGAAATTAAAAGTATAGGAAGAAGTATTATTTTTTTCATTTTTGAAATTTATTTTTTGTTTGTTTAAAATGTTTGAATCAGAATTTTCATAACTACCGGAATTTTCAGAATGTACACTTCCTCCATAAATATTTATAATCATACATTTTATTAATTTTGAAAATACTAATTCAGAATATAACTTCCCCCACAAATAGTCATAGTCATAGTCATAGTCATACATTCTGAAAATTCCGGTAATCCTTAAAATTCTGATTCAGAAACTAATAAACCGCTTAATTATTTTTAGCTTTTTGTTGTATCCATTTCAGCACCAAATTAACTGTGCAATCATCTAACCTGCCGGATGTCGGCATAGGATTTGAAACTGTATTCATAGAAGCATACAACACACTAAAATTTGGCGTAATGGTATCAATATAACCACTGCCTTTTTTTTGTAATTGTGCATAAGCAACAGATACGGATAAATTCAGATTACCTGCCGGTGAATTGCCAACATGACAACCGCTTGTGTTGCAATGCCGGTTAAAAATGGGAATAATATCTTTGCTGAACGATACGGTATCAGGTGTTGAACAAGAAATAGATTGTAACGGTTCGTGCTTACAAGCAAGTAAACTCAATACCCAATACCCAATACCTAATACCCAAAATTTATTGTTCATAAGCAAACATCGAAGGAATGTTATTCACAATTTTTGCCGCTAAACCGGAACCGTTAGCACCGGCGGTTGTCACCGATAAATTACTGCTTTGATTGAGCGTGATACCGTTAAAGAGTTTGCTGTTATCAATCAGAATATGCCCTAAAGCAACTTGATTTTCTAAAACAGAGAAAGGTTTATCCGGCATCGAGATTTGTTTGTAATTAGTATTTGTACCGATTTTAAAAGCAAAAGGTACTGAAGGTTTATTCATGCCGGCAGAAGTATCAATCGTACCTTGAACATTCATAAAAACATATCCGTCCGGTTGTGCAGCATTGCCAAACCACATCTCAGATTTATTTAAAATACCGGCGTCGGCGGAAGTAATAGGATTTACTGCATTTGTTGCCGCATCCAATCCGACTTTAAATCGAATGGATTTGTAGTTTCCGACCGGCACATCACCGACTAAATAAGTTTCTTTATCTAAAACCTTCAGTAAATTCTTTCCCGAAAAATCATAAGTACTGCCATCAACTTTAACGAGTTGAATACCGGAAATATAAAGCTGCGATATGCTCAGCGAAATTTTTCGCCCATCTAATGTTTTATAATCAATATTGTAAGCATCCACTTCGGTATTGTCAATGTAAGTATGCAAATGAAAAATAAAAGATCCTATCGGCACAACCGGCGTGACCATGTTTCCTGGTACGCAAGATGAAAGCGTGAATAGTAGAGTGCTAACAAATAGTGTTGTAAATAATAACTTTCTATTTTTAATAATTTTCATGTGTGATTAATTTTAAACCGTGATTTTTAAGATGTCAAGATTAGAAGATTAATTTTAACTTGTAAGTTACTGCACATTTTAACTGAGCATATAGTTC
>JAYTIA010000501.1:0-9957 GCA_043732145.1 Saprospiraceae bacterium | reverse complement strand
CGGTTGTACTGCCGATGCCGAAAGTTTCTACGCCATACCACAATGTTTTATCTATGGTTTGATCGAGCGTGACATCAAAATTATTGGGCGTTGTCGGACTTATTTTTTTACCGGCACTTTCTTTACCGATATTACTCAACGGATAAATTTTTATCGAATCGGCTTGAATGTTTAATTTTAATTTGAAGATTGCCGGTTGTTGTAACGTCGGAGCAGTTCCCCAATTATTATTTACAGAAGTTGTACCGTTCCAAATTGTGCCCGTGTTTTGTTGTTTCGTTGAAACGGTTATCAAAGATTTTGTTGAAGAGGTAAGCGGTTGCGTACTCAACGATGTCCAAGTAACCGAACCAAATTGATTCGATTGCATGACCGTCATATTACCCGCAGTAACAATGGCGTTGTTTTGCAAAAATCCGGTAGCAGATGCAAAATTCGGCGCACCGGTTGTAATCACGCCTTTTGTTAAATCTAAAGATGTTTCGTTCGTGACGGTTTTGTAAACATTATCAGTCGGCGGAGAAAAAGCGGGTGCTATTGTTGAGCTCGCGGCGGAATAACTATCCGTTTTTATGCTGTGTAAAAGTCCTAAACGCCGGTCGTGTTGCGAATACGATTGCCAAGAGTACTGTTCTTTAAAAGCTAAATTGTAAATATCCTTTTCCGTAAAATTTAATCGAATCGGATTCACATCTTCTTTCACTAAACCTTGACGAAATGCGAAGGCACACGACGGAAATAATGCCATGATAGAATTTTCGCGGTGCGTATCGAAATAATTATCTACGACATCGGTTTCCCAATCGAAACCGGCGTTGTAGTCAAAAAACATAACGGCATCCACACCGTGCAAACTTGCGTAAGCTAAAAAAGTTGCCGGCATTTCTGTTTTAAAACGATTCGGCGTTGGATGATTATACTCACTAATCGTAAAAGGTTTATTGCTCACCGATAAGCCGGAAAAAATATTGGTGATGGCATCCATATTTGTTGATTTTAAAATCGAAGTATTATTTATCACCCAATTAGAAGCATCCCAAGGCGTTCCCGGAAATTGCGGATGATCCCAATAGGCATGGTCGTCAATATAATCTGCATTGTCTTGTGCTTTCACATCTTCTTGTCCCCTCAAATCATTTGTTCCTGTTACGCCGGCTTTCACGTTCAGTGTGTTGCGCAAATAATTTCTGATTAAATCCACATGATTTTTTTGTAAACCTACATAAAATGCCGACATATCCGCGACTCGATTGGGTGAATAATCAAATTTATTAGACCACAAAATGCGTTGTATATTTTTATTCGCTAAATTTTCCGAGACACTTAAACCAGCTGGCACATTTTTTTTCACGCTGAAATCATCAAACCAAAAAGTATTTACGCCTTGCGGTTGAATCGTCAAACGCATCGTGCCGTTGTTTTCAGGAATGGCGATTGAAAAAGAATATTGTTTCCATTCGGTATTCACTTGAAAATTTCTGCCGTCATACCAAGTGTAGGGGTCATTATTGTTCATAAACCCACAAATAAAACTTTGATTCGTTTTTGCTTTCGCCCAAAAACTGACGGTGTAAAGCGTATCTTTCTGAAAAGTAAAATTAGTCTGTTTGAATTGCAGATGCCAATCTGTTCCGGAATAAGCCGTCACATTCATTTGCGCAGAATAAGTACCGGAATGTGCAGTCGAACTACTGATATTTACTGTTGCCACCGAAGGACTATGTATTTCCATTTCCCAAGGCAAACTGAACGAGCCAGTTTCAAATCCGGTATTTTGCAAAAGTTCCGGATTGTTCGCAGCACTTCCTGGCGGTTGCCACGCCGTATTCAGTGTCGATTGCGTGATGTATTTTTGAGCCAAATAAGATTGAAACATACTGTCCAATAATTGATTTTGCCTGAGCAAAATCGTGCCGCCTTGTGCAAACGGACGTAAGCGATCGGCTTTCCAAAATCCATACAAAGAGTTTTCATTGTTGATTTCTACCATTGCCAAAACCGGATCAGTGGCTAAAGGCGCAGTTGTATATGGATTTATATGTCCTAGCAGGTGTTGCGCGTATTCGAGTTGTAATTTTTCTAAATAAGGATCAAAAATGGTAACACCTTTTGCAAAATCCGGTAAAGAATCAGCACCTTGAACACCGTCACTTGTTTTGAAAATGCGCGAAACATTTAAGTTCATGTCTACATAGATATTGTTTTTTTTGAGTTCGTTGATGAAGAAATCCAAACGATCAAGGGTGGTCGGATTGAGTTGTCGCGTACCATTGGCGTAAATAAAAATACAACCATTATCGCCCGTCCAATTATTTTCGAGGTGGTGAAAGCGCACTAAATTAATCCCCATTTTTCTCATACGACTGGCAATAATCGGTGCTTTAGCTTTATCCGGAAATGCTGCTGCTGCGACAATATTAACACCCCAAAAACGTATCGGATTGCCGCCGACTAAAAATTTATCACCGGAAACACTCACGCGATCGGCATCGGAAACAGTTTTTGCAGGAAAATTCGGTAAAAATTTTTGCGTTGTTGAGTCTGTTGTCGGCAAAACAAAATTAAATCCGCTTGTAAAATTTTGAGAAAATAAAATAAAAGAGAGTTGTATAAAAATAAAAATAGAGAAAGAAATCCGGATAAATTTCATGCTGAAGTAGTGGTTCTGAAAATGTGAGTAAGGAGAATGAAAATATAAAAGACAGAAAGGTGTTTTACCTGAACAAAAGAAAGATTTACGCCGGATTTGAAATTTTCAAAAATTATTTACAAAACGGCTTCCAACTTAAACACCCACGCATAATTACACGGATTGTTTGCCGGTGTAATTGTCGGAATGGAAATAATTAATTTATTGTTTTTGAAAGCAGTTTTTACACCGGCTTTCAAACCCAACATCGTGACGTTTATAGGCTTATCAATATTTTCGATTACAATGTCTTGCGTCGGAAATTTTGTGCAGATAACGTACAAATCTTTTCCTTTTGTGGTATAATAAGTTGTTGTTTCTTTATTGATAATACCGGCTTTATTGTATTTTCGTGTATTATAAATAGCATCACCGTTGACATTTAACCACACGCCCATATCCGCCAAACGTTGTTGCATAATTTCCGGAATACGTCCGTCGGCAGTAGGTCCGATATTTAAAAGTAAATTGCCGCCGCGTGCTACTTTATTAATCAAGATATGCACCAACTCTTCGGACGTAGAATAATCATCTAAAATTTCATTGCGATTGTAACCGAACGAACCCGCCATGCCGCGACATTCTTCCCAAGGATGCGAAAACTGCACATTATCCGAATTGCCGTTGTGAATCAAATCGTATTCGGTTGTATGAAATCCGCCGTGTTTGCCGCGTGTTTCAACACCCCAACGATCGTTTATAGCTACTTTATCTTTTACCGGCGACTCATTGAAAAGCCAAGAAATAAATTCGGTGCTGCGCAAAGTAGCTGACGGATAATCCCACTCGCCGTCTGTCCAAAAAATATCGGGTTTGTAAGTCGTCACCAAGTCTTTCATCTGCGGAAACATATGTTGATCAATGTAGTCATTGATAGTTTCTTTTTTATACAACGGATGATACCATTCTAAAAGTGAATAATAATAACCCATTTTCAAATCTTTTTCGCGCACAGCTTTGGTTAAATCGCCGAGTAAATCGCGGTGCGGACCAACATCCATCGCGTTCCAATTCCAAGAATGTTTGGAGGGCCACAAAGCAAAACCTTCATGATGTTTTGATGTGAGTACGACATACTTTGCACCCGCCCGTTTAAAAAGTTTTGCCCATTCATCGGGTTGAAACATTTCTGCTTTGAACGCTTTTGCTAAGTCTTGGTATTCTATATTTTGTCCGTAAACACGGTTGTGAAAATCGGTGAAAAAATGTTGCGTACTATTTTTTTCTTTCCAACGGTGCCAATAATGTTCGGCGTACCGATCATAAATACTTACGCTGTCTCTTACTGTCGGACTGTATGACGGCACTGCATAAACGCCCCAATGAATAAAAATTCCGAATTTCGCATCTTCAAACCACACAGGTATAGTGCGACTGTCAATGGATTCCCAAGTTGGCAAATAAGTTTTTTGGGCGAAAAGATTTGTAATAAAACAAATTGAGATGAAGATGATTGTAAGTTTTTTCATTTGTTGAGTAGAATTTAAACCAAATAGGCCCATAGTTGACTAGCTTGCACAGTTTTTTATAGTCATTGTGTGTTGTTCTTTGTACGTTGTACGTTGTCCATTTTATATTGTCTATTTTCCATTTTATATTGTCCGTTGACAATTGTCAATAAGCCCATTTCAACCAAACAGAACCCCAAGTAAATCCGCCGCCGAAAGCAGTGAGAATGAGATTGTCTCCTTTTTTCAATTGCGATTCATAATTCCAAAGACAAAGCGGAATCGTACCGGCTGTTGTATTACCGTAATTTTCTATATTCGACATTACACGTTCCGCCGGTATATTTAAACCTTCACCGACTGCACTGATGATGCGTTTATTGGCTTGATGTGGTACTAACCAATCTATTTTTTCAATTTTCAATTTATTGCGTTTAAATAAATCTTCGGTCGTAGCAATCATACCTTTTACAGCTGCCTTAAAAACAGGCGCACCGTTTTGATAAGCAAAGTGATAGCGTTTATCCACCGTTTCGTGCGAAGGCGGCATTGCAGAACCGCCGGCTTTCATGTGCAAATATTGTCTGCCGGAACCGTCACCGTGCAAAACTGCATCTTTTACACCAAACCCTTCAGTATTTGGTTCGAGCATAACTGCACCCGCACCGTCACCAAAAATAATACAAGTTGAACGATCAGTATAATCCACAATACTTGACATCATATCTGCTCCGACGACAACAACTTTTTTGTGCATACCCGTTTCAATAAATTTGCAACCGGTTACCAAAGAAAAAATAAATCCGGAACAAGCCGCGTTAATATCAAAAGCCCAAGCATTTTTCGCACCAATTTTATCGCAAATTGTATTGGCAGTATCCGGAAAGTGCATATCCGGCGTAACAGTCGCACAAATTAATAAATCAATTTCTTCCGGCAAAGTATTCGTCTTAGCGAGTAAACCGTTTACCGCTTCAACCGCCATATCAGAGGTTGACCATCCCGGTGTTTTTAGTATACGGCGTTCTTTTATACCGGTGCGCGATACAATCCATGCATCGTTTGTATCCACCATTGTTTCCAATTCTTTGTTAGTCAATATATAATCCGGCACATAACCGTGAACGCCGGTAATTGCTGCTAATTTTTTTGCCATGAGATATGGTTATTGTGTATTCGATATTTGTTATTGGTTTTATTTAGTACTTTAATTGGGTCGCCGATTAAGATATATCGGTATTGTTTTTTAATCAATAACCAATAACTAATAACCAATAACCAATTTGCAAAGGTAGTATCTATTTTTTTATTTCTTTAATGCCTCTAAAAATGTTATGCGCACTTTTACATTGTTTTCATTAAAGCCAGTAATTCCGATAAAATCATAGCAGTAGCTCCCCAAATTTTTTTTTCAAAAACATCGAAATACGGCACGTTCATCAAAATTTGTTGCGGTCCGGCTTTCATTTCGGTATGTTTGATTGTTTCCGGTTTTAACAATAAAGATATAGGCGTTTCTAAAATTTGTTTGACTTCAGTGGGCTGTGGTTTTAAAATAAATTTTTCTTTGGAAAAAGCCAATACCGGGAAAACTTCAAAGTTACTCACCGGAATATAAAGATGCGTCATTAAGCCGATGATTTCGATTTGTGAGGACGGTATGCCGACTTCTTCAAAACATTCTCTTAAAGCGCAATTTTCAATTGTTACATCATCCGCATCAAATTTACCGCCCGGAAAACTTATTTGCTGACTGTGAGGGTCTTTTGCATGACCTACTCGCTCAATGAGCAGAACGTGCGGTTCATTATTTTTTTCGTAAATCAACACCAATACTGCTGATTTTTTTGCCGTCGGCGGTGCCTCCATTGATTGAATGCGCGCACTGAACGCTAATTCTAACTGAAAAGATCTGCCCGGCAAACCTTGTGCGTAACGTTTTTGTAATTGATCAATCAAAATAGATAATAATGGAAAATTGACAATAGACAATGGACAATGGCAACGAACAATGGACAACGACAAATAATATTGGAGTTGTCAATTGTCAATTGTCAATTGTTCCAACTCTTCCCAATATTCCACCGCACGTCGCGTATGCGGAATGCAAATGGAACCGCCGACTAAATTGGCTACAGCGAAAACATCGAAAATTTCTGCTTTAGTGATGCCCAATTCATGACAAGTTCCGAGATGATATTTGATACAATCGTCGCAACGCAAAACCATTGAAGCGACCAAGCCGAGTAGTTCTTTAGTGCGTTTGTCCAACGCGCCATCGGTGTAAGTTTGATTATCCAAACTCCAAAAACGTTTGAGTACTTTATTATCTTCGGCGAGAATTTTTTCATTCATTTTCTCGCGGTAATCGTTAAATTCTTTTACTGATGACATGATTTTAGTTGTTAGTTGTTAATTGTTAATTGTTGATTAAAATTCCGTGTCGGCATTTACTGTCGCAAATCTCTGACATCCGGAGGACATTTTAAAATCTAAAACTAAAATATTAGATTCTTAAAAAAGAAAACAAAACTAAAAAATTTATATTATTTTCGCCCTCGAAATTTTGCCGGAAACAATTACTTCAGCCTGCAAAATAATTTACGAGTTAAGAATAAATCGTAAATCCAAAATCGTAAATCCAAAATCGTAATGCTTTATCATTTATTCGATTGGTTAAGTAAATACTATAATTTTTCCGGTTCGCATTTATATCGCTATGTATCGGTACGTGCGAGTGCTGCCATTATATTATCGCTCGTTATCTCTTTAATTTTCGGTCGCTATCTTGTTGCCTATTTGCGCAAATTACAAATCGGCGAAACTGTGCGCGATTTGGGTTTAACGGGGCAAAAAGAAAAGCAAGGTACGCCGACGATGGGTGGTATCATTATTATTCTTTCCATTATTATTCCGACATTACTTTTTTGTCGGCTCGATAATATTTATGTGCAGTTAATGCTACTCGCAACTGTTTGGATGGGTGGTGTAGGTTTTTTGGACGATTATATTAAAGTTTTCAAAAAAAATAAAAAAGGTTTACCCGGAATTTTTAAAATTGGCGGACAAGTTTCTTTGGGTTTGATGGTGGGTTTAGTGATGTTGTTCAATAAAGATATCGTCGTACGCATGGATTCTAAAACTGCTGCAAAAAATAATTATACTGTCACCAAAACGGTTTATGTGCCCGATGCAACACGCGGAAATCGTTTGAAAGAAATGGTTTACACGAAAGCACCGTTGACAAACGTACCTTTTTATAAAAATAATGAACTCGATTACAGTAAATTATTGAAACCGTTCATTGGAGCGGATGCGAGTAAAAAAGCGACACCCATTATTTTTGTACTGCTCGTCATTCTCATTATCACCGCCGTATCTAATGCCGCCAACTTAACGGACGGTATTGATGGATTAGCTTCAGGCGTATCGGCTATTATCGGCATTGTTCTCGCCATTTTTGCTTATGCGACGGGTAATTCTATTTTTGCCGATTATTTTAATATTTTGTACATCCCCAATTCATCGGAATTGGTAATTTTTGGCGCGTGTTTTCTGGCGGCGTGTATCGGATTTTTATGGTACAATGCGTATCCGGCGCAAATTTTTATGGGTGATACCGGCAGTTTAACACTTGGCAGTATCATTGCCGTATTCTGTATCCTCATCAGAAAAGAATTATTGATACCGATATTGTGCGGCATTTTTGTCGCCGAAAATTTATCGGTGATGTTGCAAGTTTCTTATTTTAAATACACCAAGCGCAAATACGGTGAAGGACGACGCATTTTTTTAATGTCGCCGCTGCACCACCATTTTCAGAAAAAAGGTATTCCGGAAGCCAAACTCGTCACCCGTTTTTGGATTATCGGAATTATTTTGGCAGTTTTGACGATTGTTACTTTGAAGTTGAGATAGAGGAAATATACGTAAAACCCTCTTCGAGGTTCTTAAACCTCGAAGAGGGTAAATAAAAAATAACCCCAATTACGCCACCGCTTCCACCTCCGAATGATGTTTATGTTCTTCAATCAATTTTATCTGAACGTCGGGCGGAACAGCTTTATATTCTGCAAAAGACAAACCGAATTTGGCGCGACCTTGTGTGAGGGCGCGTAAAGTATTTGAGTAATCGTGCATCGTGGACAATGGAACGTGCGCCAAAATTTTTTGATAATGCCCGACAGAATCCATGCCCATAATAATTGCGCGACGTGTCTGCAAATCGCCCATCACATCACCCATTACTTGAGATGCACAGAGGATTTCCAAATTATAAATCGGCTCTAAAATTTGCGGTGCCGCCATCGGAAATGCTTCTCTGAACGCTTGTGAAGATGCGGTCATAAATGCCATATCGTTAGAGTCCACATCGTGCATTTTTCCGTCGTAAATACTTGCCCGTACATCGCGCACATAACTGCCGGTGAGTGGACCTTCGTTCATTTTTTGCATGATACCTTTCAGTATTGCCGACATAAATCGGGTATCAACAGAGCCACCGACAATGCAATTATTAAAAATTAATTTACCCCCCCAAGGCAATTCGTGTTCTTCGGTGTTGCGCACGTTGAGTCCTGCCGGTGCGGACATACCTTCGTAATACGGTTCTATCCTCATGTGGACTTCTGCAAATTGTCCGGCACCACCTGATTGTTTTTTGTGGCGATACGCATGATTTGCCACACGCGTTATCGTTTCGCGATAAGGAATACGCGGTTTCATCAATTGAATTTGCACACCGAAAGATTTATCCAATCGAAATTTAATTATATCAAGATGCAATTGCCCTTGCGTATGCAGCAAAGTTTGTTTAAGTTCTATATTATGCTCTACAATAAGCGTAGGGTCTTCTTCTTGCAAAGCGTGTAGCGATTTCGCCATTTTTTCTACATCATTTTTCGTCGGCGGTTGAACGGCGACGCGCATTCTTGACGACGGAAAATGTATCGGTTCTATTTCTCTCGATGTACCTTTTGCGTTGAGCGTATTATTGGTGTGCGTATTTTTTAATTTTAAACATACACCAATGTCGCCGGCACGTAATTCGTTTACCAATTCGCGGTTTTTTCCGTTAGTGACAAACAGTTGATTGAAACGTTCTAAAGTCCCGGTGGCTTCATTCATCAATTCATCGCCGGCTTTTAATACACCGGAATAAATTTTAAAATAGGACACCAAACCAACATTCGGTTCCGACATTGTTTTGAAAATGAATGCCGTGGTTTTATCTTTTGTGTCACACACTAAGGTTTTTCCACCGACTAAAGGAGCTTCCGAACGCGCTGCCGGTGACGGACAAATATCATGAATGAAACCCATAATGCGTCCGCTGCCCATATTCAGGACAGATGACGCACAAAATAATGGATAAAAAGACTGATTGCCCAGTGCAATTGTTAAACCTTTTGCCAATTCTTCTTCGGTGAGTGAACCGTTTTCAAAAAACATTTCCATAAGTGTCTCATCGCCTTCGGCGGCAATTTCAACTAAGGCTTGATGCATATTATTAGCGCGTCCCCTTTCTTTAATAGGAATAGCATGTTTTTCCGGTTTCCCGCCGGCTTTCGGGAAAGTGTACATCACCATGCGCAGCGCATCAATAATTGTATGAAAAGCATCACCGGATTCAATCGGGTATTGTACCGGCAAAACTTTATTGCCGAAACGTTGGCGTGCTTGTTCAAGCGTCGCTTCAAAATCGGCTTTCAGATGATCGAGTTGATTAACAACAAATAAAGTAGGTGTTTTGTAATCTTGAATGTATTCCCATAAAAGTTCGGTGCCGACTTCCACGCCGGCAGCGGCGTTGAGCATCAT
>JAYTIA010000500.1:0-3861 GCA_043732145.1 Saprospiraceae bacterium | reverse complement strand
GCTCCATCGCTAAATCGTCGAAAGAAGTGCTGTTGCCAACTTCTATATCTTTAGTTTTGTAACCAACACCTGTAATAGTAATAACCGGATTGTTTCCTTCAACGGGTAAAGAGAATTTCCCGTCTAAGTCGGTGACAGTGCCGCGCGTCGTGCCTTTTATGACAATACTTGCACCCGGCATCGGGTCGCCGCGCTCATCTTTGATGATACCCGAAATAGTTCGGGATTGGGCTAATGCGCTACTAACGGCTATAACCGCAAGCAGACAAACTAGTAGAAGTTTACGCATGATAGTTTAAATTAGGTGATAAAAATAGAATGTACATTGTCTTTCGTACCGCAGACGAATTTTTGTAAGGCGCAAATAATAAATTAAATTTATAAACCGGATTCGCGACGGCTTATTGTTTACTGTTGCTAAGTTAATTCATA
The DNA here is from genome assembly GCA_043732145.1 of Saprospiraceae bacterium. GTDB lineage: Bacteria > Bacteroidota > Bacteroidia > Chitinophagales > Saprospiraceae > JAAFJT01. Next base: position 3,429 of record JAYTIA010000500.1, on the reverse strand, counting down.
CAAGCAATTCTTTTGGCTATCTGCGGTTAAAATTTAAATTCTTTAACCTTACCGTGTCAAAGGTAGGCAAAAAAAATTAACTTTTATACAAGTACTATGTCATTTTATTTTCAAATAAGATATAGATTTATATTCTTTTGATAAAAGTACTTGAAAAATTATTTTATTTCAAAAAAGGAATCATTTTTAAAATTTAGAGAAATTTAGCTAAGTTTTATTGTTTCAAAAATTTAGACAAAAAAACTCTTTCCAAGTGCAATGTTTCCCCGAAGCGGCTGAATTATTTTAAATACAAAATAAACACTCGAATATACTTAAATAGTATATTACCTCGTGAATTTTTCTATAAATATTTGACCACTTTGGAATCATTTTACGTAGTAACCTAAGTAGTTACTTTAGATGTTTAATTTGGAATTTCAATCTAAGAGATGTGCTATTTCACAAAAAATATTCGATAATTCTTTAGGTTGACTGAAAAAAGGAGAATGACTTGTATTAAGACGATATACTTTTTTACAAATAGTTTCATTGTACATTTTTTTTTGAATAAAAGGCGTAACTGCACGGTCTTCTGTACATTCAATATAATAGCGCGGTATGCTGCCGAAATTTTCTTCCATAAGTTGCAAAGGAACAATACCGGATTCAACTGATTCGGCACTCAATAAAAGTTTAGCAAGTTCCGGAATATCATCAGCACAGTCGTGATATAAACCTTCTTTATAAATTTCTGATTGCAAAGTCGAACTTCCTGTTTCTTTATCAAGCACAACATAAGGTTTCAAAACGCCGAATGTATCTTGCATCGAGTAATCTCTCTGTGTTTTTCCGTCAGGAATTAAATATGCCGCCAGATAAATTAATTTTTCGATTTTGTGCGGTATTAATTCAGCCGTTTGAGAAATCATGATACCGTTTTTGCTGTGTCCGACAAGTATCACTTGCTCTTCAAAAGTATTTACTAAATTACAAATTGTTTGAACGGTCGTTTTCATTCTTACTTCTTTTATAGGTGTTTTATCTCTGCCCATACCCGGCAAATCAATAGCAATCGCTTTGTGTCCTCGTTTTTCTAAAATCGGAATTACTTTATGCCAATTCCAAGCACTGTGCCACGAACCGTGTATTAAAATAAATGTGCTCATCGTTTTTAATTTTTATTAAGGCAAAGATAAATTTAATTTAAAGTAATTATCATCCGCTTTCTTCCTGAATTTAAAAATTTAAACTTGCAGACATACACTTTTTTATTTTTGTTAAAATAACTTTTTAGAATTTTAAGTTTATGTTCTGAATAGAAAAAATATTTTCAAAAAAATAAAACAAAAAATATTTTTTTGAAAAAAAATAAAAAAAATGTTTTAAATTTGCAGTCGAAAAAAATTTTTTATTTATTTTTTTGAAATCGGATTTATCGCACGAGAAATTATTATTTTCCACTTAAAAATAGAATCAAGATGTTAAACAGAGTCACGCTTATCGGAAATTTAGGAAAAGATCCGGAAATGAAAAAGTTAGAAGGCGGTACGCTTGTCGGCAAATTTTCAATTGCTACTAACGAATATTTCCGCGACGCTAATAACGAATTGCAACAACAAACCGAATGGCACGATGTCATCGTTTGGCGACAATTGGCAGAACAAGCTGAAAAAGTTTTGAGAAAAGGATCGTTGGTATTCGTTGAAGGCAAAATTACACACAGAAAATACACGGATAAACACGGTATTGAACGCACAGTAACAGAAATTTCTGCTACAACTTTTAAATCATTAGACAGAAAAGAGGGTGGACAACGCGAAGGCAACGAAAATCCGAATCAACATCGCTCAAGCCACGAGAGTCCGGACGATAGAGAAGATATGCCGTTTTGATTTTTAGTTTTCACCACATAGTCACGTAGAGAACATAGCTCGCCTGTACACTAAAATACAATTTCAGTGTACAGGCGAGCTATGTTCTCTATGTGACTATGTGGTGAAATAATTCTATAGTACAATAGTAAAAAGAGATTGAGCGTTACTTGTATTCTACTATTCAAAATATGAAATACAGTTATTGTGCGCTTTTAAGTATTTTTTTATCAGGTATTGTCGGTTGTGAAGATGTTAGTTACACGCCCAAACCGCGTACTTATCCGCGTATCATTTTTCCGGAGAAGGCTTATGAGATATATAATACAGCTTGTCCGTTTCGATTTCAATATCCGAAATATGGCAGGGTAGAGCGCGACACCGTTTTTCTCGGCAAAAAAGCACCATCCGATTGCTGGTTCAATGTGCAGGTAGAATCACTCAACGCAGTAGTACATTGCAGTTATTATCCGATTGGCGGCAAAAATACTTTGGAAAAATTGCGCAACGACGCTTATGAACTCGCCGGCAAACACAACGTAAAAGCCGATTATATTGATGAATTGCCGGTCAATAAACCTAATCACGTGAGTGGTTTTGTTTTTAATATCGAAGGACAAGCAGCTTCGCCGTTTCAATTTTATTTAACGGATAGTACGCATCATTTTTTGCGTGGTGCTTTATACATCAACGCTAACGTTAAAGGCGATTCGTTAAAGCCCGTAATTGAGTTTATGAAAACAGATGTCTTAGAAATGATTAATACTTTTGAGTGGAAGTGAAAAAACATAATAGACGATGGAGAAATAGAAATTGGCGACAACACGATTACGTTTTGTCGCCAATTTATAATTTTTAATTTATTCCGTCACCCCGATATAACTTTTCTCTTTGATGAAAGGCGATACAAACATAAACAACACGCCGGTTGCGGCACAAATCCCCGTAAACAACCAAAAGAAACTCGCGCCTTGAAATTGTGCAAAAAAACCTTTGTGTTGACTGTTATTATGTATCAACGATACAATCACATTGCCTACCGTCACCGTTAATAAACCACAAGCGGCTATAGTTGATTTCATACTTGGTGGTGCTTGTGTATAGGCATATTCTAAAGCAGTTATCCAAATTAGAATTTCACCGCATGTTAAGAATACATAAGCCAACAACTGCCAAGCAATCGTAGGTGTTTCGCCGGCATCTATTCGCGTTTGCAACATGGCGATAACTACAAATGATAAAGCAGTAAAAACAAAACCCGCACCGATGCGGCGTAATGGTGTAGTTTTTATGCCGGCTTTATCTAAAGTCGGATAAATGAAGTAAGAAAAAACAGGAATGAATGCTAAAATAAGAACGGCATTCACGGCACTGATTTGTTCAGCCTGCCACGCTATACCGGCGAAATTCAAATTACATTTCGTTGCTTGTATCACCCATTCGGATTGATTTTGATCCCATAATGCCCAGAAAACGGGAATGAATGCGAACACCGACAAAACATTCCAGACAGATTTAATGCCTTCAATTGTTTCCGTACCATATTCTTGCTCCGCTGCTTTGAAGCCACCGTTTG
>JAYTIA010000499.1:0-3867 GCA_043732145.1 Saprospiraceae bacterium | reverse complement strand
TTTCGTTCGGTAATTATTCAATTTTGTCTGATAAGCCTATTTTAACCTTAAAATTTCAAGATGCAACAAAATAGTATTCGGGTTAATTTATTTTTGTCTCGTAGTTGTAGTTGTCTGTCAAATAGGATAAAGCACATTTGGTCTCATATAATAGTTATGACACAAATTTGGTAGATTTTTTTTTGGAGCGTGTCACCAATTGTGGTGAATTTCTAAGAAAATGACGTTAAATAAAATTTATTTAACGTAAATTAAAACTTCAAAAGGCATTTTTTAAGAAATCTTCGCCCAAATACGGGCATTTTTATTATGTTCCTGTAAATATTTTTTCAAAGTTTGATGGTGTGGTTGTTCGAGATTGGGGTCTTGCATTAAAATTTCTTGCGCGGTATCACGCGCAGCTTGTAAAATTTTTCCATCGCGGGCTAAATCGGCAATGCGTAAATTCAGAATGCCGCTTTGCGTTGTGCCTTCAATATCGCCGGGACCGCGCAACCGCAAATCCACTTCAGCAATTTCGAAACCGTCGGTTGTGCGCACCATTGTTTGAATACGCTCGCGTCCTTCGCGTGAAAGTTTAAAACCGGTCATCAAAATACAATACGATTGCTCCGCACCGCGACCGACGCGACCGCGCAACTGATGCAGTTGCGACAATCCGAAACGCTCGGCGTGTTCTATTACCATAACGCTCGCATTTGGTACATTCACGCCCACTTCAATTACCGTCGTTGCCAAAAGAATTTGTGCTTCGCGTTTCACAAAACGCTGCATTTCAAAATCTTTTTCCTTCGACGGTAACTTACCATGTACCATTGCAATTTGAAATTCGGGAGTCGGAAAATCGCGACTCAAAGATTCAAATCCTTCGGTAAGTGGTGTTAAATCTATTTTTTCATTTTCTTCTATCAAAGGATACACCACATAAATTTGTCTGCCGAGTTGTATTTGTTCGCGTATGAAACCAATCACTTTCAATCTGTGATTTTCTGTATAATGTATCGTTTGAATCGGCTTTCTACCCACCGGCAATTCATCAATGACAGAAACATCTAAATCGCCGTACAAAGTCATCGCCAATGTACGCGGAATTGGCGTTGCCGACATCACGAGAATATGCGGCGGTGCTGTCGGATTTTTTTTCCAAAGTCGTCCGCGTTGCTCTACGCCGAAACGGTGTTGTTCGTCTGTAATAGCGATGCCGAGATTTTTAAATTGTACCCAATCTTCAAAAATAGCGTGCGTACCGATAAGTATTTGCGTTTCGCCGGAAATTAATTTTGCTAATACTGCATCGCGTTTTTTTCCTTTAATCGAACCGCTCAAAAAATCAATCGTGATGTCAAGTTGTTCGCAATATTTTGAAAGTCCTTCGTAATGTTGTTGCGCTAAAATTTCTGTCGGAGCCATCATCATCGCTTGAAAATCGTTGTCGAGTGCCATCAACATTGAAAAAAAAGCGACAACTGTTTTACCCGAACCGACATCACCTTGCACCAAACGATTCATCTGTTTACCGACCGATACATCTCTGCGAATTTCTTTTATTACGCGCTTTTGCGCACCGGTGAGTGCAAACGGTAAAATTTTACTGAAAAAATTATTAAAATTTTCGCCAATTTTTTCAAAAATATTACCGCGAATCGTTGACTTGCGTGTAATTTTTTGTTGTAATAATTTTAATTGAAGAAAAAATAATTCTTCAAATTTTTGTCGTCGAATGGCTTTTTCCGATTCTTGAATATTTTCCGGAAAATGAATTTTATAAAGCGAATCGTATCTCGACATCAAAACGAATTTAGAAACAATATCCGGTGGCAAATTTTCCGGCAAGTCGGGGTGTTTTAATTTTTCAAACAGAGCGCGTAAAAGTTTGCGTTGCCCTTTCGCATCTAAATTTTTTCCATCGAGTTTTGCCGTTGAACTATATACCGGATCAAAAGCCGCTGTTCTTTTTTCCGTCGCCGCCAATGTTGCCGCTTCAATTTCCGGGTGTGAAATACTTACACGCCCGTTGAACCAATTAATTTTGCCGTAAATAATATATTCCGTTCCGACCAACAAACTTTTTTCCCAATAATTAATCATTTGAAACCACACCAATTCAATACTCGAACCGTGTTCATCGCGCAAAATACCACTCAATCTTTTTACACGTCCTTCTCCCAAAATTTCCAATCGGCGCAAAACACCTTTTATCTGAACGGTGTCAGTCTCTTCCGTAATTTCAGAAATTTTATGAAACCGCGTTTTATCAATATACCGATACGGAAAATGATACAGCAAATCTCTAAAAGTAAAGATGTTCAGTTCTTTTTTCAGTAAATCTGCTCTGAATGCTCCAACGCCGGGCAAAAATTCTATCGAACTGTCAAGTATATCAGTCATTAATCAGTTACGAATTACGAATTACGAATTGATAGTAACTCGTAATTGTTGTTATAGTTCGCACAAAAATAAATCTTTTTGTTTTAAAATTTACATGGACAATTATCTTTGTAACAGGAAAACAATAAATTGATATTAGTGTTAAAATTTGATTTGCAAAGCAAACCATTCTTAAAAAGGATTTTGACCATTTTATTATTTACGCCTTATGAAACTAAAAAAGCCTGAACAATATCTGTTCAGGCTTTTTTTTGCGGAAGACTTGAATGAGCGAGGAATAAGACAGGTTTGATTTACAAAATAGAAAATTACAAAGTAGTTTGATAGGTCTTAGCAGACTGTTCACGTAAATCGTAATATTGGATTTCGTCATTCTGAAACCTATCCAAAGTCATACGGTGATTTGAATCATGCGCGTTACCGGTTCGCAAATTTTTAAGATACTTTAAAATTTCATTTTCGATTTCCGGAGACAGGTTTTCGATTTCTTTAGAAAGAATTTTTGTCATTTTTTTTAAGTATTAAATGGATAAAATTTTATGTTTTCTTTCGGACAACTTGTTTAGTTACTTAACGAAATAATTATTGCAAATCTTATTCCGAATTTGTTTTTTTTTTGAGAATTAACATAGAGTGAAAGTTTTTGTCATTTTTTTTTCAAAAAAAATAATTTTACACCAACAAAAATTATTTTTGTTGGTGTAAAAACAAATAATTTTTTTCTAAAAATAAAATCAATCATAAAATGCAGACTACACGTCGTAAATTTATTAAAGGCGCAGCTGCCGTGAGCAGCTTTTTTATTGTCCCGCGTCACGTACTCGGCAGAGGTTTTGTAGCGCCGAGTGATAAACTCAACATCGCCGCAATCGGTTCGGGCGGTAAAGGTGGTTCAGATATTTTCAATGCTTTTAACGGCGGCGCGAATAATATCGTCGCACTTTGCGATGTAGACAAAGTTCAAGCCGCCGGTTCTATCGGTAAGTTTCCGAATGCGGCGTATTATCAAGATTTTCGAGTCATGCTCGAAAAAGAAAGGAGTATTGATGCAGTTACTATTTCCACACCGGATCACATGCACGCTCTAGCTGCCATGACGGCAATGCAACTCGGCAAGCACGTTTATGTGCAAAAACCAATGACGCACGATATTTATGAAGCGCGACAACTCACAGAAGCGGCGCGAAAATATAAAATGGTGACTCAAATGGGAAATCAAGGCGCGTCGGGTGCCGGTACAAAACAATTTAAAGATTGGTTCGATCAAGGTCTCATAGGAACGGTAAGTGAAGCATATATTTGGACAAATAGACCAGTTTGGCCTCAAGGTATTCCGGTACCTAAAGGCAAATTTGAAACGCCGAAAGATTTGAATTGGAATTTGTGGCTTGGAACTGCAAAATCCGATTTAGAATATCATCCCGGTTATCATCCGTTTAAATGGCGCGGTTGGTGGGATTTCGGCACCGGTGCGCTCGG
>JAYTIA010000498.1:0-3868 GCA_043732145.1 Saprospiraceae bacterium | reverse complement strand
CAGCAAGACATCATAAAAAATTACGCCGAACAAGGTTTAATGTCAAAAGATTTGGAGCGTATTGATATTGATGTTCCTGTTGATTTTGATGAAGAACATTGTCGCATTACACCCGTTATTAACAAAGAAGTTTTAGCAGAAATTTTCAAAGATTTAGAATTTCGCAGCATCGCAAAAGAAATTCTCGGCAATGATGAACAATCCGCCAACAAATTTGTAAACCCAAATTCTAGATCACAATCGGCAACCCAAAATCCAAAATCCAAAATCGGACAAGGTGATCTATTCGCTGACACCGAAGACGCAAAAGCGCAACCGGCAACGCCGTTTTTTGAAAGTATTTTACCGAGTCATTCCGTTGCAGATAAAAACATTCACAATACGCCGCACACATATCATTTGGTAGACACGCCGGAACGTTATTCGAAATTAATAAAAAAATTAACGGACACCGGGCTTTTCGCTTACGATTCGGAAACTACGAACATTGAAGCGGCGCGTGCCGAAATGGTAGGCATGTCTTTTTGTTGCGTCGCACACGAAGCGTATTATGTACCGGTGTCTGCCGACCAAGTTGAAGCGCAAAAAATTGTTGAAATTTTTCGACCGTTGTTTGAAAATCCTGCAGTAAAAAAGATCGGACAAAATATAAAATACGATTTAATCATTCTGAAAAATTACGGCGTTGAGATGCAAGGCGTTTATTTCGATACGATGTTGGCGCATTACCTCATCGAACCTGAATTGCGACACAACATGAATTATATGTCGGAAACGTATTTGAAATACGCACCGGTAGAAATTGAAACGCTGATCGGTAAAGGAAAAAATCAACTCTCGATGCGCGATATTGCCGTTGACCGTGTGAAAGAATATGCTGCCGAAGATGCCGATGTTACGTTTCAACTTTACGAATATTTCAAACCGAAATTGGAAGAGGCGGGACTTGAAAAATTATTTTTCGAGATGGAGATGCCGCTCGTTCATGTTCTGACGGATATTGAATTTGCCGGCGTAAGAATTTCAGGTGAATATCTCGCCGATTTTTCCGTTGAACTGACGGATAAAATAAATAAATTGGAACAGAAAGTGTACGACGAAGCCGGTACGCGATTTAATATTGCTTCGCCTAAACAAGTCGGTGAAATTTTGTTCGATAAATTGAAAATTCCGTACCGTTGGAAAAAAACCGGTAAATCTGATCAGTATTCAACTGACGAAGAAAAAATGAGCGAACTCGCTCTGAATTATCCCGTCGCACAAAGTATTTTAGATTTTCGCGGCGTAGCAAAATTGCAATCCACTTATGTGGACGCATTACCGCGCATGATAAATCCGAAAACCGGGCGTGTACATTCTTCGTTCAATCAAGCATTAGCCGCGACGGGACGATTGAGTTCACAAAACCCCAATCTGCAAAATATTCCGATACGCACCGAAGAAGGGCGGCGCGTGCGCAAAGCATTTATTCCGCGCGATACCGATCACGTTATTCTTTCCGCCGATTATTCTCAAATCGAATTGCGTTTGATTGCAGAAATGGCTCCGGAAGCGGCGATGCTCGATGCGTTTCAAAAAAATCTCGACATTCACTTAGCAACTGCTGCGAAAGTTTATAATATGCCACTCGATAAAGTTACGCCCGAGCAACGACGCAATGCAAAGACTGTGAATTTTGCAATTATTTATGGTGCCGGTGCGACAAATCTTTCGCAACAACTTAATATTCCGAGAGCGGAGGCGAAAAAATTAATCGATGCTTATTTCGAACAGTATCAAGGTTTGAAAGGCTATATGGAAAATGTGGTGAATGATGCACGAAAAACCGGTTTCGTTACCACAATGATGGGAAGAAAACGCCACATCCGCGACATCAACAGCAGAAATACTTTAGCTTCGAGCAATGCGGAGCGCGTTGCGGTGAACACACCGATACAAGGTTCAGCAGCGGATTTAATTAAAGTAGCGATGATTAATATTCATAAACTCTTGGCAGAAAAAAAACTCGAAACCAAAATGATTTTGCAAGTACATGACGAATTGGTGTTCGATGTACCGAAAAATGAATTAGAGATAGTAAAACCCCTCATCGCCGATTCGATGCGCAATGCGTTTCCGAATTTATCGGTGCCGATTGAAGTAGGTATGGGTGTAGGTGATAATTGGTTGGAGGCGCATTGATAATGGACGATGGACAATAGAAAAATAAACTATTGTCTATTGTCCATCATCTATTGTCTATTGTCCAATGTTAATTTTATTCACCCCTTTTAAAAACGGCACAAAACGAAAAGTATCCGTCACTATTTCTTCAAAACTATCAGTATCATGTCGAATAATTTTATACATTTTTTGCACCAACCCATTGCCGACAGGACTCACCATGATACCGCCGATGGCTAATTGTTGTTTCAACTCGTCGGGAATGATAGTATCAATTCCGGCGGTGACGATGATGCGGTCGTAAGGTTCAAAATTTGGTAAGCCGATGCTGCCGTCGCCAAAAAAACATTTGACCGAATGTAAGTCCAATTTTTTTAGAAGTTCTTTAGCTTTTTTGAACAAAATTTCTTGTCGCTCGACGGTGTAAACACGCGCACCCAAAATGCCCAACAAAGCCGCTTGATAACCGGAACCGGTGCCGATTTCTAAAATCTTTTGTTTTTTGCGCACGTCTAATAAGTGCGTCATATATGCTACGGTGTAGGGCTGCGAAATCGTTTGTTCATTGTCAATCGGAAATGCTTTATCTGAATATGCCAATTCTTCAAAAGCCGATTCCAAAAAAAAATGGCGCGGCAACAGATTCATGGCATCTAAAACATTTTCGTTATTAATGCCTTTGATTCGCAGTGCGTCTATCAATTGTCGGCGCAATCCTTTATGTCGGTAAGTGTCTTCCAAAGTCAAAAATTATTTTTTTTGCAAATATATCTATTTGCACATAGACTTTAAGAATGATACCGGCATTTTTTTTGAAAATTTGTGAATATAAAGAAATGTATGCGGTTGTGACAACCTAAAATAGGTATTTTATCGAAAATATACGCGCAATGATTAGAAATGAGAAAGAAATTTAAGGCTGTACTAAAACTTTCAATTTATCTGTCAATTTACGCGCTTCTTTTTTGGCTAAAGAATTAACTAGAAACGGAGGATCAAAACCGTTCGGATCGGCAAAAGCGGTGTATTCCATTTCTATTTTCCCATCTGATGTTTTTTTGAACATGAAAGAAGTGTGTGCATTCGTCAAACGAATAACACCTTTTTTTCTTGGTATGGATGTATCGCTCAATGCAATTGAAGTCAAAGCAAAACTTGATTCTGTTGCATTGATGACGACTTTTGAAATAATATCGCGTTCGCGAATACCAATCGGTGTTTTATATCGAACATATTCTGTGTGCGTATTGTCGTCCATTTTTTCTAAAAGGCGTGCTTCTACACAAGATTCCGAGATTTTTTTATTCGTTTCTACATCATTAAATAAGGCGGAGATACGTTTAAAATCGCCCGAGAATGTAGCCAAGACTTTAAATTCGTTAATCGCCGAATTTTTACAAGCGCGTGAATAAACTTTATAATTTGCTTCGTTTGTTTTTAATTGCCACTCGCCGCAATCATTTGATTGCGCGAAAGCACTTGTGCCGATACACCAGAAAAAAAATAGCGTGAATGGTCTCATAATTTTTTTATTTGAAACTGATTGAACAGCAAATATAGGTGTGTTTAAAAATAACGTTTTACACAATTTCAGAAATGAATTGTATTATTCACACGTCATTCCTTATTATTTCCCGATACAAAAACTCGAAAAAATATGTCCCAACACATCATCATTAGATATTTCTCCGGTGATGACAGCTAA
>JAYTIA010000497.1:0-9993 GCA_043732145.1 Saprospiraceae bacterium | reverse complement strand
CTGTTTGCACCAAACTCAATTGCACATCACCGGTACCGGGCGGCAAATCCACGACGAGATAATCTAATTCTGACCACAACACGTCATTAAAAAATTGTTTGATGATGGCAGCTAATCGCGGTCCGCGCAAAACGACGGCTTGCTCAGGCTCAACAATATTACCGATTGAAATCATTTGGATATTTTCATATTGCAGCGGTACCATTTTCACTTGGCCATAAATTTCTTGTAATTGCGGTTTTTTTCCTTGCAAACCCAGCATTGTGGGAATACTCGGTCCGTAAATATCGGCATCAATCAATCCGACACGTGCATTTAACGCCGCCAAACCTAAAGCTAAATTTACGGCTATCGTAGATTTACCGACACCCCCTTTTCCCGATGCGACGGCAATTATATTTTTCACGTGCGGCAAAGCGCGATTGTCGGTAACGCCATCCGTCGTACGTGCCATGCTATGCACGTTCGTTTCTGCTTCAGGATATACTTTTTTGATCGCTTCGATAATGGCAAAAATTAAATCCGTTTTACCGGACATATTCAATGACGGCAGAATTAATGTGAGCGACACATTATTACCCGTAATTTCTAAATTTTCAATCATTTTTCTGCCAATCACATCTTGTCCTGTTGCCGGATCCATGACTGAACGCAAGGCATTTATTATTTTTATTTTATCCACTGTTACCAAAATGTCATGCCTAATGGCACTTTTTAAATAAAATTTTTAAACTAATCAACTAAACAAAATAATCCAAAACAAACAAACTGCCGTAAATTAAACTCGCAATGCCATTTGTAGTGAAAAAAGCACGGTTGACTTTCGATAAATTATTTTCGGAAATTAAAGTATGCTGATAGAAAAGCATGGTGAGGAAAACCGACGCACCGACAATATGAATCCAATAGAAATTAGAATGTTCGCTGTAAAGATGCCAAGTTACGAAAATCATAAATGCCGCGCAAATTAAATGCAAAGTATTGGAGAGTTGCAACGCACCGGTTCTACCAAAACGCACGGGAATAGAAAATAAATCGTGCTGACGATCAAACTCATCGTCTTGCAAAGCATATATAATATCGAATCCGGAAACCCATAGTAAAACGATTGCCGAATAAACACACGCCGTCGAATTGAAATGTCCGGTGGCAGCAATATACGCGCCAATCGGTGCGAGCGATAAACCCAAACCCAAAAAAAAATGACAGAGATAAGTAAAGCGTTTTGTGAAGCTATAACCAAGCACAATCAGTAACGCTATCGGCGATAACAAAAAACACATAGAATTGATAAACGCTGCAGAAGCTATAAATAAAAAGCAATTCAAAAAGACAAAAAACAAAGCGCGTTGCGGCGAAATAATACCCGCCGGAATTTCTCGTGTCACTGTTCTCGGATTTTTTGCATCAATGTCTCTGTCTAAATACCGATTAAATGCCATCGCCGCACTCCTTGCGAATAACATACATAGAACGACAAACAAAAAAATGAGCGGCTTGAAATCGCTTTGCGTTTGTTGCATCGCCAAAAAATAACCGACGAATGCGAAAGGCAAAGCGAAAATAGTATGACTGAATGTTATAAGCGAAAAATAGTTTTTCATCAATAGGATAATATATGCCGGAAACGGGAAACGCGAATTCACTTCGTCTTAACGTGCAACTCGAAAATCCGGAATTTGTTCACGCAAAAGTATTAAAAAACGAAACTTTTCTTTTAAACGATGCTATACTTCTAAGAAAAGAAAAATTCATTTAACGCCCGTGCTGCCAAATCCGCCGACACCGCGTTTTGTATCGGACAACACGTCCACTTGCATCCAATCTACGCGCTCATATTTGGCGATAACTAATTGTGCGATGCGTTCACCGGGTTCAATTGTTTGTGTGTTGTTCGATAAATTCACTAAAATTACTTTCATTTCACCGCGATAATCGGAATCAATCGTTCCCGGCGAATTTAAACACGTTAATCCGCGTTTTGCGGCAAGACCGCTTCTCGGACGCATCTGTGCTTCGAAACCTTCCGGCAATTCGATAAATAAACCGGTTGGAAACATAAAACGTTCTAAGGGTTTCAATATCACAGGCGATTCAATATTGGTGCGAATATCCATGCCGGCAGAACCGGTTGTTTCATAATTTGGTAAAGGATTATCGGATTGATTAATAATTTTTACCGTCGTTATTTTTTTCATTTTGTTCTAATTTTAATTTTTACAACTATTTCTTTACGTCTTTTGCGAAGTCTTTGCGTTCCTTGTATTAGAAATTAACTGTAAGGAACGCAAAGGCTTCGCAAAGGACGTAAAGATTTTTATAAAAATCCAAATTGTAATAGTCGTATATAGTTTTTTTTAAATCGCGTACAATACATTAAATAGATGCAGCAGTCAATCGAAAATCAAACTGCCAAAATGTCGTTAAACAACCGCCGGCAAAGATTTTGTAAACCATTAGTATTGTGAACAAAATACTGAAATATCTAAGAAAGAATATTATGACAGATAATGAAGCATTGAACAAAGATGATTTAATTCATTCAGAAGAAATACCGACCTCCGAAAATATTGAAGTGGTATCGGAAAATGAAATCGAATCAAATTCGGAAATAGAGGGATTAAAAACGCAAGTTCAAGAGTTGAAAAATAAAATATTGTATCAGCAAGCAGAGTTTGATAATTTCCGCAAACGCACACAACGCGAAAAAATAGAAATTATTCAGACAGCTGCGCGTGACACAATGACAGGGATTTTGCCCGTTCTCGACGATTTTGACAGAGCATCAAAACTTGCGCCATTAAGTGAAGGCATGAATTTAATTTATTTGAAATTATCTTCGGCACTAAAAAATAAAGGGTTGATAGAAATGGAATCGCCGAAAGGCGGTGCATTCAGTCCCGACGAACACGAAGCAATTACGGAAGTTCCTGCCGGGGAAGAACTCGTCGGTAAAATCGTAGATACCGTTGAAAAAGGTTATTTACTCGGCGATAAAATTATTCGCCACGCTAAGGTAGTGGTAGGAAAATAAAAAATTGGTTATTGGTTATCAGTTATTAGTTGCTGGTTTTTTTATGACCAATTACCAATGACCAATCATCAATAACCCAAAAATAACATGATGGCAAAGAAAGATTATTATGAAGTTTTAGGCGTTTCTAAAACGGCGGACGAGGCGAGTTTAAAAACAGCTTACAGAAAATTAGCAATGCAATACCATCCGGATAAAAATCCGGGTGATAAAACTTCTGAAGAAAAATTTAAAGAAGCGGCAGAAGCCTACGATGTATTAAACAATCCGGATAAACGCGCGAAGTACGACCGATACGGTCATGCTGCTGTTGACGGCAGTATGGGCGGCGGTCCGCAAGGCGGATTTAATAATGTGGATGATATTTTTGGCGCGTTTCAAGATATTTTCGGTGATAGTTTTTTCGGTGGCGGCGGTCAAGGCAGACAAGGCGGCGGCGTGGCGCGTGGTACAAATTTGCGTATTCGCGTGAAATTGACGTTAGAAGAAATTGGCACCGGCGTTACAAAAAAAATAAAAGTCAAAAAACAATTAGCTTGCAATACTTGTCACGGTTCGGGTGCGAAAGATGCCAATTCAGTGTCTATTTGTACAACTTGTAAAGGCTCCGGATATATTCGTCAAGTGCGCAATACTTTTCTCGGACAGATGCAAACGACTGCACCCTGTACGACTTGTAAAGGTTCCGGACGCATGGTAACGGCGAGTTGCTCGACGTGCAGAGGTGAAGGCACTGTTTCCGGCGAAGAAATGATCGAGATAAACATTCCTGCCGGCGTGAGTGACGGTATGCAATTGCAAATGAGTGGAAAAGGTAATGCTGCACCGAAAGGCGGAATGCCCGGCGATTTAATTATCAGTATTGAAGAAATTCCGCACGAACATTTTCACCGCGAAGGTATGAACATTCTCTTTGAAGCTTTCTTGAATTTTGCGGATGCGGCTCTCGGAACAACTATCGAAGTGCCGACACTCGAAGGACGTGTGCGTTTGAAAATTCCGCAAGGTACGCAAGCCGGAAAAGTTTTACGCTTAGAAGGAAAAGGTTTACCGTCTGTTCAAAGTTACGGTAAAGGCGATCAATTGGTGCATTTAAATATCTGGACACCGAAAAAAGTGAACGATGAAGAACGCGCTATTTTAGAAAAATTGCGTACATTACCCAATCTACAACCCAAACCGGAAAAAGAAGATAAAGGCTTCGTTGAACGATTGAAAGATATTTTTAGATAGTTAATTGGTTAATTAGTTGGTTGGTTTATTAGTTTTAAATTTTACACTTCTAACCAACTAATCAACTATTTAACTAACCAACTAACTAACTAACTAAAATGAACATTGCTGTTAACACCCGTTTGTTGCTTGCCGGAAAATTAGAAGGTATTGGTTATTTTTCTTACGAAGTACTCAAACGCATAACGACGGCACATCCGGAACACACTTTTTATTTTTTTTTCGACCGCCCTTTCGACTCTTCTTTTATTTTTTCTGACAACGTTATTCCCATAGTACTGCAACCGCCTGCACGACATCCGATACTTTGGTATCTTTGGTTTGAAGTTGCTGTTTATCATGCTTTAAAAAAATTTAAAGTTGATATTTTTTTTTCACCGGAAGGTTATTTGTCACTTCGCTCCAAAGTGCCGACGGTAATGGTGTTGCATGATTTGGTGTATTTGCATCAACCGGAAAATATGCAAGCGGCACACCTCAATTATTTCAGAAAAAACGTTCCGCGTTTTTTAAAACGCGCCGATAAAATCATCACCGTATCTCAATTCGTAAAAGAAGATATTCTGATTAATTTTCCGACGATTCCTTCCGAAAAAATTTCTGTTGTTTATAATGCCGTGCGTGAAGGTTTTTTACCGATAAGTAACGACATCAAACAAACCGTAAGAAAAAAATTTAGCGATGATATGCCGTATTTTATTTACGTCGGCGCCATTCACCCCAGAAAAAATGTTCATCGCCTCATTCAAGCCTTCGATGATTTTAAAAAGCAAACCTTTTCAGAAAAAAAATTATTAATCGTCGGTCGTCCGGCGTGGAAAACCGATGAAGTAACGGCAGCGTATAACAATGCCCAATTCAAACAGGATATTATTTTTACGGGTTACGTGGATGAAAAAGATTTACGTGATTTAGTAGCGAGTGCTTTTTGTATGGTTTACGTTTCTTTGTTTGAAGGTTTCGGTATGCCGATAATTGAAGCGATGTCGTGCGGCATTCCAGTTATTACGTCAAATATCACGGCAATGCTGGAAATAGCAAGCTATGCTGCAATTTGTGTTAATCCATATTCTTATAAAGAAATTTCAGAAGCGATGACACTTTTAGAAAACAATGAGATAAAAAGACAAGAATTTATTGAATACGGTAGGGAACGCGCCAGAATTTTTAGTTGGGATAAAACAGCAGAAACTATAGCCTTGAGCTTTGAGCCGTGAGCTTTGAGCGGCTGAAAATTAATAGCTCAAAGCTTAAAGCTTAAAGCTTAAAGCTACTTCCGCTTCGCCTGAAAAAATGCAGAAATTTGCGCACTGCACACTTCTTCCATAATCCCCATTTCCACTTTTGTTTTCGGATGCAAAATATCTTTGCCGTAACGCATGAAACCGCGTGTTTCATCGCTCGCCGCGAAAACCAAACGATGTAATTGCGCCCAAGCCAAAGCACCGGCACACATCACGCAAGGTTCGAGCGTGACATAAAGACTACATTCATCTAAATATTTACTGCCCAAATGATTAGTTGCTGCAGTGAGTGCAATAATTTCTGCGTGTGCCGTTACATCATGCAGTTGTTCTGTCTGATTATAAGCACGTGCAATGATGCGGTGATTCCAAACAACAACAGCACCGACGGGTACTTCACCCGCAATTTTTGCTTTTTCGGCTTCAAGCATCGCTTGACGCATATAATACTCGTCGGAATGGATAGTCATATTAATGGACAATGGAAATGGACAATGGACAATGGATGATATTATAACTGTCCTAAAGATTCAGATTATTCTATTGTCTATTGTCCATCATCAACTAAATTAAATTAAAGCCTGTTTGACATGCGCTGTACCATGACATTTTTCCAAGCTGTAAAATCGCCGGCAATAATGCGTTCTCGCGCTTCCGAAACCAACCATAAATAAAACGCTAAATTATGAATCGTGGCAATTTGCGGCGCCAATAATTCGCCGACGTGAAACAAATGACGCAAATAGGCTTTCGTATAGGTGCGACTTGTTTCAGCAGTGCTGAGTATATCAATCGGCGAATGATCATCCGCCCATTTTAAATTTTTCATGTTCATTACGCCTTCCGATGTGTACAACAACCCGTGTCGCGCATTGCGCGACGGCAAAACACAATCAAACATATCAATGCCCAGCGCAATACACTCCAAAATATTTATGGGCGTACCGACTCCCATCAAATAACGCGGTTTGTCCTTCGGCAGTATCGCACAAACTAATTCTGTAGTTTCGTACATTTTATCCGCCGGTTCACCGACAGATAAACCGCCGATAGCATTTCCTTCCGCATTTTGTTCTGAAATAAAATCGGCAGATTGGCGACGCAAATCCGGAAAAACACTGCCTTGAACAATCGGAAAAAGTATTTGATGTTTGCCGTATAATGGCGGTTGTTTATTTTTAAAACTGATGCAACGTTTCAACCAATAGTGTGTGAGGTGCATCGAATCTTCGGCGTATTTAAACTCGCAAGGATAAGGCGGACATTCATCGAAAGCCATAATAATATCGCCGCCTATGTATCGCTGAATATCAATTGATTTTTCGGGCGAAAAAAAATGTTTCGAGCCGTCAATATGCGAAGCAAAAGTCACGCCCTCTTCTGTTATTTTTCTGCGATGTGCCAAAGAATAAACTTGATAACCACCCGAATCCGTCAGTATCGGTCGTTGCCAACCGTTGAAACCGTGCAAGCCGCCGGCATTTTTAAGAATATCAATGCCCGGTCGCAAATATAAATGGTAAGTATTGCCCAAAATAATTTGTGCTTTTACATCATTTTCTAATTCTTTGGTATGCACACCTTTCACGGTACCGAGCGTACCGACCGGCATAAAAATCGGCGTTTGTATGTCGCCGTGTTCGGTATGTATCACGCCGGCACGTGCTTGCGATGATTTATCTATGTGTTCTAAATTAAAAATCAAAGGATGAGGAATATCGGACATTGTGCTAAATAAAATTTATAAAGCGCAAAATTAAGCATAAGGTATGACATTGTGGTTGCCGGTAGGGTTGCCACCATATTTGTTTATGTGAATGTTACCATAATGCCGCGCCTAACTGCAATCTTAATCCACATAAATTTTTTACCATAATGTCCTGCTAACGGCATTTTTTATTTCATTTTTATTGACAGCTAAAATAATAAAAATTTGAATATCATATATTGATGTACGGTGTTTTTATTTGTTTTCTAAAGTCACACAACATTTTTCACAAAAAAAAATCAAAATCTTTTTTATTTGTTACAAAATATTTAAGTTTGTACTTCCAAAATTTATTTTACTTTTTCTTAAACACTTAATTAAACACTATATTTTTTCAGATTTACAATTTTTAAAACTATGAGGCCAGTCTTATTGCTTATTTTAGCACTCGTTGCATTTACTTTAACGTTTGTGATTAAATCCGAATTATTTACTCGGCAGGACATTTATCTTTTAAGTTTAATTGCAACGGCAGGTTGCGGCTATTTAATTGCAGATAATTTTTTTAGAAATGCCAAAAAGAAGTGGCACATACAACGCGAAATCCACACACACGAAATAACGCAACTTCACAATGAAGCCGATATTCTTAAAACACAAATTAAGAGTATGCCGCCACATTCGGAAATTGAATCTTTACAAAACAATTTAGCTGTCGCTATTGCAGACAAAAATAAGTTTAAGCAAGAACTCAGCGGTCAAACGTTGGTGATTACACAAAAAAATAATGAGATCGCCGGACTTCGAGATACGATTAGTCAACTACGTATAGGACATGAAACGATTCAAAATAATCTAATCGCAGATTTAGCAGCGAAAGATGCCGTAATTGCGAAACACGAAGATACTTTAAACCAACTGCAACCTATCATTGCCGGTTTGCATGACGAACACGATAAAATGCAAAATACACTGTCTGCGAAAGATGCAGTTATAGCGAAACATGAAGATACTTTAATGCAATTGCAACCTATCATTGTCGGTTTGCAAAACGAACACGACAAATTGCAAGATACGCTGTCTGCGAAGGATGCGGTGATAGCGAAGCACGAAGATACTTTAACACAATTACAACCAATTATCGCCGGTTTGCAAAACGAACACGACATATTGCAAGATACGCTATCTGCGAAAGATGCTGTGATAGCGAAACATGAAGATACTTTAACACAATTGCAACCCGTCATTGCCGCTTTGCACATTGAACACGATAAATTGCAAGATACGCTGTCTGCGAAAGATGCGGTGATTGCGAAACAAGAAGATACCTTAACGCAATTGCAACCTGTCATTGCAGCTTTGCATGAAGAGCATGATAAAATGCAAAACACGCTGTCCTCGCAAGATGTTATACAACAACAATTGCACACCAACTTAGACGAAACAAAAGCGACACTTGACGAATACCGAACAGCGATTAAAGAGTTACACGGTATGATTGCAGAAAAAGAAAAAAGCCAAGAACAATTCGGAAAAGATATAACTTCACGCGATACAGAAATCTCCGGATTAAAAACAAATTTAGTAACCGTTCAAACTGAATTTGATGCTATTAAAGAAGCATCGGCACTCAAAGATGCGACCATCATTCAACAAAAAAACACACTTATAGCTTTGAATGATGTGGTAGAAAAAATGAAACAGTCGCATGAAGACGGAGAAATACAACGTCATACTGAATTGTCGCACACGCGCCAAATTTTAGAAGATACACGCAGCAAAATGTTGGATTTAGTCGGTGAAAATGAAAAATTACGCGTTGTAACACCTGCCGACGTTACAAAAAATAATCCGGAACCCGAAGAACCAAGTTTTGAGAGTACGCGCTTCTTAAGCATTGATAAATCTATTGGAGCTGTGAAATCACACCGAACACGGTCTGTAGAAGACGAAGCAGAAGTCACGCAAAGTCCAACGGCGCCTGTCGCACCGGCACCGCAAGTATCTACTGCCATTCCTGCGCCGCCACCGGTAGTAACGATGGGGAAACCTAATGAAGTTGCACCTGTTATTGTTGCCGTTGTGCCTGTAACACATGCAATAGTTTCGATACCGGCTCCGGTGGTTAACGAAGCTGTCACGATATTACCGAGCGATGATTTGAAAATTATTGAAGGTATCGGACCAAAAATTGAATTGGTTTTAAATGCCGTCGGTATTTCTACATGGCATCAATTGGCATATACGGATGTGGAAAAATTGCGCGAAGTATTAACTGATGCGGGTAAAAGATTCAATGCCAACGATCCTTCAACGTGGCCTGAACAGGCACGTTTGTTGGCAAATGGCGAAATGGAAAAATTTAAAGCTTATACTGATTTTCTCATTAGCGGACGTGTGCCCAAAGCTTAAACGATTTTGGATTTTGAAATCTTTTAATTTTTTTTTGAAATTTTATTCCGATTTATTCATAACAATTAACAACTGACAACTGACAACTATTAAATGTTATCTTTTGAAACTTTAATTATTCGTTTATCACTTGCGTTACTTGTTGGCGGCATTATCGGTGCTGAGCGCGAATACAATCATAAATCTGCCGGATTTCGTACAATGATACTGATTGCTATGGGAGCATGTCTGTTTACTATTTTTTCGCAATACATCGGAGCCCCGAACAATATGGATCGTATTGCATCGAATATAGTAACCGGCATCGGCTTTTTGGGTGCAGGTGTAATATTTAAAGCTGATGACCGCGTCAGAGGTTTAAC
>JAYTIA010000496.1:0-3871 GCA_043732145.1 Saprospiraceae bacterium | reverse complement strand
CAAAAAAAGCTGATTTAGAAGCTAATGCTGTTCAATGGTACGATAAAACTTTGGAAATAGATCCGAAAAATGTTGACGCAGCTTATTCTAAAGGTGCGATATTTTATAATAAAGCGGCTAAAATTTCACAGGATATGAAAGCATTGGAAAGCGATTTCAGCAAAGCCGGACAAAAAAAATATGAAGAATTGGAAAAAAGTATGGTAGCTGTGTTCGACAAATCTTTGCCATACTTCCAAAAAGCGGAAGGTATGAATCCGAATGATTTGAATACGCTTATAGCTTTAAAAGAAATTTACGCGAAGAAAAATGATTTGAATTTATCAAAAGAATTTAAAGCGCGTATCGAAACTGTTCAAGGCGGCGGAAAAAATACACCGTATTTTAAACAATAGCAAAGACTTACTGACATTGGACTTACTGACGCATACATAGTATATCGTCAGTAAGTCCATTAATTTTATTAAAAATAAGCGAACAAATGCGTGAAATAGAAACATTTGTTTATTTTTGTACTGAATTAGGTAGATAAATGAAAATGAAACTTCGTATGAAGATTCATTCTTCATAATTTATCTGTCATCGGTGCTTAAATGTTGTCTGTTTTAATTTTTAAAACTTAATCGTGGAAAACGAAAGCTATTCTAAGAAACCCGAAATCGTGTACTCCCAAAAAGTACGCGCCGGTAAGCGTAGAACCTATTTTTTTGATGTTAAACGTACTAAAGGAGAAGATTACTTCTTAACCCTTACCGAGAGTACAAAAAAAATGTCGGGTGATTACGAGCGGCACAAGATATTTTTGTACAAAGAAGATTTCAACCGCTTTGTGCAAACCTTAGAAGAAACTGTGCAGTATATCAAAACAGAATTGATGCCGCAGTACGATTACGACGAATTTGCTCGCCGTCAAGATGAATATGAAGCGCGTTATGCTGAAGAAAAAGCGCGTATTGCAACGGGTGAAATACCGACAACGATGGAAGATAAATCAACAACTGTACCTTCGACTTATACTGACTCAGCACCGCTACCATCGCCACCTACTTTTCATGCCGAGCGTGTTGAACAGCATCAAGCACCCCCTGTTAAAAAGAAGAATGACGACGATGATGATATGAGTTGGTAAACAATTAAATGAATAGTTAAATTAATACCGAACAATGAATAATGTCTTTTAGTAATAAATATTGTTTATTGTTCAGTGTTAATTAGTGTTCAACCGGCATAACTTTTTCTTTAAAGAAAGTTGTGACAAGTTTTTATCTTAAAAAATTAAATCCAATGGCAATTCAACAGGAAAATAATCAATTAAATATAGAAATCCCTGACGACATCGCAGAGGGAGTTTATTCTAATTTAGCTATCATTTCACACTCCAATACAGAATTTGTGGTTGACTTTGTGCGCATGATGCCGAATGTTCCTCAAGCGCGTGTGAAATCGCGCATCATTCTTACACCCGAACACGCGAAAAGATTCTTGGGTGCTTTGGAGGAAAATATTCGTAAATTCGAACACCAATTTGGCTCTATCACAGAATCAAATATACCGCCTTTTCCAATCGGATTCACTACGCCGACGGCACAAGCATAATTAACTGTAATGTTAACTGTATGAAACTTAAGTAGTTTTAATCAAACAAAATTATTTCGAGAAACGAATTAACGCGCTGACAATGAGCAAAAAAATAATCAATACAGAAAAAGCACCTGCACCAATTGGTCCATACAGCCAAGCTGTGCGACGCAAAGGTTTTTTATTTGTGAGCGGTCAAGTAGCTATTGATCCGTCTACGGGCAATTTAGTATTGGACAGTATTGAAAACGAAACGCAACAAGTGATGAAAAACTTGCAAGCCATTCTCACGGAAGCCGGTGCGAAATTCGATGATATTGTGATGACGACAATTTTTCTTTCCGATATGTCACTCTTTGCAACCGTGAATGATATTTACGGCGCGTATTTCAAAAAAGAATTTCCCGCTCGTGCAACCGTTGCGGTAAAAACTTTGCCGAAAAATGTCAATGTAGAAATTTCTGTGATTGCAGCAGTTTAGACTTCATGACTTACTAATTAAGAACTTACTGACTCTCGACAATTGACTTAGTGACGATAAACTCACTAACGAATACATTGTCTATCGTCAGCGATTCTATCGTCAGTAAGTCTAAAATTCCGATTTTATCGTTCCCAATTTTTTCAGTAAAAAATTCATTTTTTGCTTTAACCATCAAAAACTACCATTCAGCCATTAAAAACTACCATTCGCCCTTTTTTTTTGTATAATAAAAATAAAGAAATCATCTTTGTATCAAAGTTAGTTCCGAATAACCCTGAATGGCGGGGTTGGTTGGATGCAAAGTAAATTAAGTCCGAGTCAAAATTAAATGTGCTGCAAAGCACTGTTTATTTATGTTTGAAAACACCTACAACTCAGAACATATTTGATATTAACGGTTTAGCTTGAGTGCATACGCCCCCCGCTCTACTTTTTTTTAAATAAGAAATAAACTCGAAAAACCAACATGGAAACAAAATTTTACCGGCAAAATAATACCATGAAAAATTGTACGCCCGTTTTCAAAACGCTCAATTTATAAGGTGTCTCAAAATAATTTTAAGATACTTAACACTAATTCATAATCCTGTTTTCTGAAAAGTGATGCTTTTAAAGCATCGCTTTTTTTGTTCTTGGTGATTATTTAAGCTTACTCACGCCTGCCTCTACGCTCTTCATTGATAAATTAAAATAAACCGTTAAAAAAAATCCCGAAAATTCTGTTATAGAAAATTCGGGATTTTTTTTGAATTTTTTTTTAAAATTATCAATTAAGTACTAATCTTTTCACTTTCCGGTAATTGATTTCTTCTTATCTTTTTCCGTTTTGCGCCATTTATTTAAGTTCACACAACCGTCATACATTTTATCAATAGCAACAAAGGTGGCTTGGTTTTTTCGTTCAATCCAATTGACCAATGATTTATTTTTTTTCTGATCAAGTGCCGCCGCTTGTATCTTATTGTAATCTGTTGTAAGACTTGCTTTGTGCGGTGTCGTTTTAGAAATCAGTTTGACGCAGCGATAATATTTTTCACCGCTTGGTGTCGTTACTTCAATCGGTGCGGATATGCCACCGACTTTCATTGAGTCTATTGCAAAATACGTATCCGGATCAAGTTCACGCGTTTCAAAAGTATTTGTACCGTTGGCAGGGTTAGCTAATCGTCCGTCGTTATGATAGCTTTGCGTATTTTTTTCACCAAATTGTTTCACCGCCACTGAAAAAGTTAGAGAATCTTTTATGATTTCTTTGCGCACAGAATCGAGTACCGATTTTGCACTCACATAATCTTCATCAACTAATTCCGAGCGAATGAGAATATGACGTGCGTGAACCGCATTGCCACGCCGTTCGATAAGTTGCATTAGGTGAAAACCAAATTCTGTTTGAAAAACCGGCGAAATTTGTCCTTCATCTAATTTAAAAGCCTGCGCTTCAAATTCCGGTACGAACTTACCCCGTTTTGCCCAACCTAAATCGCCGCCTTCTTTTCCGGAACCCGGATCTTGAGAGAATTTTTTGGCGAGTTCGGCAAAATCTTTCTTACCATTCACGATTTCATCGCGTATTTTTTCCAATCGTTCACGCGAAATGGTTTTTTGTGTTTCGTTAGGTTTGGGTTTGCGCACAATTTCCGCCAATTCTACTTCTTGATTAAAATAAGGCAAACTGTCCTTAGGAATACCGTCGAAAAATTTTTTTACTTCTGCGGGTGTTGTAGCGAGTCCTTCTAAAGTTTTTGCCCGCATTTTATCGCCCATGATTTGGTCTTTCATGTCGTCACGCATTTGTGCTTTCATTACTTC
>JAYTIA010000495.1:0-3872 GCA_043732145.1 Saprospiraceae bacterium | reverse complement strand
TTTTTTTCAAAACTTGCGCCTTCGGCAATCCATAATTTAATCCGTTCAATTTCTTGCGCTGTCGGTTGTGGTTTTCCTTTCGGCGGCATTCTATGTTCGTCATTAAGGTCTAAGAGTAATCTTTTCAGCATCTCACTGTTTTGAGGTTGTCCGGCTTTAAATATCGCACCATGTGCACCGCCTTTTAAAATAAAATCCGGACTGTCGAGTCGCAATTTGCCTTTTTGTTTGGTCGCACTGTGACAAGAAAAACATTTTTCTTTTAAAATCGGTTGAATCCAATCTTGAAATACCATTGACTCTTGAACATTTGCTGTTGGCAACAATTTTGTTTTGATTTCATCTTTTTTTTGCGCACCGGCAAGACTCGAATCAAAAGAAAGATAATTTTCTCCGTGCGTTAATGTGCCGCCGAAATGTCCGGTGAGCATTAATAAACCCGTCATTACTAACCATAACCATTTGTTTTCTTTGTTTTTTGAAACATAAATAATAACCGATAAAACTGCCAAACTAATGCCTAACCATTGATGTTTAAATAAAATGGCATCGTCATAGCCACCCTTTCGAGATAAAAACCAACCGGTAGCACAAGCCAATATCGCACTCGCCATGCCCAATAAAAGGGTCAACGGCAAAATGTTTTTTATGGCATCGGCGTATTTTCCGCGCCGCGCTAAAAAAACGAAAACTATATTTAAAAACATAATCCCAATCGGCAAATGCACGATGAGTGGGTGAAATTTTCCGAAAAAGTCAACCATATCTTTTCTTCAAAATATTCATCATATACACGTTGATATCCCATTGATTGGCGACGGCTTGTCGCGTGTACGGCAATGTCGGCATATAATTCGGCGGACCAAATTCGGTGAGAATGGTTACGGTTTGATTTTCTTTACGCAATCTTTCAACAACTTTATCCCACCAGCCAAAATGAATTTCAACTGCTTTTGCCCATTCCGGTGCGCGCGGGTCATTCACTTGCGGACCTTCGGCGTGACCGATGCGCGCATGAATGTGTTCGGTTTTCGACAACGCCAAATCAACCGTTCCGGTTTGATCTTCAAGTAAAGATTCATGGACGCAACACCAATGAGATAAATCAGCGGTGATTTTCAAATCCGGTACGTGCTCTATAAATTGTCTCGTTAAAGGAGCATTGAATAAGATGCGGCTTCGGTGTGTTTCATGACAAATCCGGATGCCGGTTTGCGTTTTCATTTTACTCGTAGCTGACATAAAAGCTAAATTTTGTTCAAAGCTGAAATAATCTTTACCCGAATGACAATTGATGTATAAAGGTTTTTGAATGGTATTGGTCGCCGCCAATTCTAAATTTTTAGAAAATTTCTCTAAATTTTTATGATAATCTGAATTGCCGTCGCCGACTAAAAAACCGATTTCGAGTCCGTATTTTTTCAAAGCGGCAAAAAGATTTTCTTTTTCTTTTGCGTCATTCGGCCACCACATTTCAATACCGTCATATCCGGCTGCTTTTGCCTTGGCGCAAAACGAATCTGTGTCACCGGCAAAACCCCAATTCGTCCCCATTATTTTCAAATTTGTTTTATCGGAATTTTTGAAAATTGGCACGGCAAATTTTTCTAAAGACAGTAAAGCAGTAGTCATGGCAGAATTTTTTATAAAATTACGTCGGTTCATTTTTTATTGAATTTCAGCTATCAGTTATCAGCCTTCAGCTTTCAGCAGCCAAAAATTATAAGCTGATTTCTGAAGGCTGATAGCTTTTCTGCTAAGAAATTATTTCATTTATTACTTGTCCATGCACATCCGTTAAACGATAGGGACGACCTTGAAAATGATACGTCAATTTTTCATGGTCGAAACCCAGTTGGTTTAATATTGTAGCTTGAATATCGTAAACAGAGGCTTTACCGGAAATAGCTTTATATCCAATCTCATCCGTTTCACCGTGCGTAAAACCTTTTTTGATGCCGCCGCCCGCCATCCACATCGTGAATGCTTCTGTGTGGTGATCGCGCCCTTTGAACGGATTGGGTTTGTTCTCTCGATTTTCCATCATCGGTGTTCTGCCAAACTCGCCGCCCCAAATCACAAGTGTTTCATCGAGTAAACCACGTTGTTTCAAATCGAGCAGTAAAGCAGTCACCGCTTTATCTGTTTGCCGACATTTATTCACCAAACCGACATCAATCGAAAGACTTTCGTCAGTGCCGTGCGAATCCCAACCCCAATCGAATAGTTGAATAAAGCGCACACCTTTCTCAACTAATTTTCTTGCCAACAAACAATTATTTGCGAAAGAGGCTTTGCCGATTTTTGTGCCGTACATCTCGTGAATATATTTCGGTTCGGCTTTAATATCCATCACTTCCGGCACCGACATTTGCATTTTGAACGCCATTTCGTATTGTGCAATCCGACTCATTGTTTCAGGGTCGTGCATCGTATCGTATTCCAATTGATTGACTTCATTGATGGCATCAATGGAAGCACGGCGCAAATCGCGGCTCATGCCTTTCGGATTATTGAGAAACAAAACCGGATCGCCTTCCGAACGACATTGCACACCTTGAAACACCGAAGGTAAAAAACCGCTTCCCCAAACAGATTTGCCCGCATCCGGATCTTTGCCGCCGGAAGTCAGCACCACATAACCGGGTAAATTTGCATTTTCAGAACCCAAACCATACGTCACCCATGCACCCATTGAAGGGCGACCTAATCGCGCAATGCCGGTATTCATCAACAATTGTGCGGGTGCGTGATTGAATTGATCGGTTTGAACGCCTTTTAAAAAAGTAATTTCATCCACCACCGTTTGCAAATGCGGTAAATAATCGGACACCCAGGCGCGACTTTCACCATGTTGATTAAATTTAGCTTGCGGTCCCAACATTTTTGGTACACCGCGAATGAAAGCAAATTTTTTTCCGAGCAACAACGACGGCGGACAATCTTGTCCGTTCATTTTTGCCAATTCCGGTTTAAAATCGAACAATTCCAATTGAGAAGGTGCACCCGCCATGTGCAAATAAATTACGGATTTGGCTTTCGGTGCAAAGTGCGGCACACGCGGCATCAACGGATGAGTCGGGTCAAAAGAAATACTTTGTGCCGCACTCACCGCGTCACCGGAAGTTTTGCCGTTGAAACAACCGCCCGCCAAACCGGTTAAAGCCATACCGCTCAAACCCATGCCGCATTGTTGCAAAAAATGTCGGCGCGTAATGAAGCGCAAGGCTTCTTGTTGTGCATCTTCGGAAATGGTTGTGCGCTTCATATTGATTTTCAGTTTTTAAAAATTGAAAAACTTTCTTTCGGTAAAGATAAAAACAATCTCAGTAGCTACAATAATTCTTTTGAATTAAATAAAAATTTGTATTTTTGTTGAGAATTAATAAAAAAATAAAAATTATTAAAGCAATGTCTGAAGCAATTGCCTTACAAAAACCGCGAGAAATTGTCGCAAAAATACCAAAATACGTAACGCTTGAAGCATACTTTAAAGCGGAGGAGAAATCTTTTAACAAAAACGAATACCATGACGGTATAATTATTCCTATGGCAGGTGCAAAATTACGACACAACCGTTTAGCTCAGAAAACAGCAAATTTAATTGATATTTTTGTTGAGGAAAAAAACTTAGATTTCATCATCAGCAACAGCGATACGAAAATAAGAATAGAAGAATTTAACAAAATTGTTTATCCCGACGCACTTGTTATTTGTTCGCCGGCTGAATATTTTAATGGCAGAGAAGATACCATCACTAATCCGTTAATTGTTGTAGAAGTTTTATCCGCCTCAACGCAAAAGTTTGACCGCACCACAAAATTTGAAATGTACCGCACCATTCCAAGTTTTAAAGAATATGTTTTGGTGTA
>JAYTIA010000494.1:0-3880 GCA_043732145.1 Saprospiraceae bacterium | reverse complement strand
ATATCCTCAGCTATTTTTGAATTAGTTCTTTCAGTAATTTTTTCGAAATATTTAAGCAGAATAGGCGTTGATACCAAAAGATCAAATTTTTTATTGAGAAAAGCTTCAAAAAGCCAATTGTGTTGAGCCTGTCTGCCGATGATGACGAGTAATACATTTGTATCAACAACGAATTTCAGTTTTCTCATTGTTTCTCGTCATTAAGCCATCCATCCATCGTTTCATTCGACCAGCCGCGTTCTTTCCATAATTTATCAAATTCATCTTGTGCTCTTTTGGCAAAAAAATTGACAAGAAGTTGTTGAAAGTCTTTTAATTCTTCATCATTAACTTGAAATTCAAAATTTTTGAGTATTTGCAATTGAATATTTGTTAATGGTTTCGCTAAAACTGCTCCGCTCATATTTTTATAATTTTTTTGTTTGCAAATTTAAGAAATTTTCACATTTCTACCAAAAAAATTTTCCATGTTGGAATTAACCACCAAAAATAAAACAAAAATGCGATACACTGTGCAGGTTATCGCGTTTTTGTTTTATTTTTCAATTTTTACCAGGGTTTGTTTTTAGTTTATTTACCGTTTTAGAGCCGGTTATTAAATATTATTAGCGGAAATTTTTTGCCGATTTTTAATAAAGGTGTATATTTGCAAACAGTCGAACAAAATAATACACGAAAAATAGAAAGTCATGAATGCCTTAGCTATTAAAGTCGAAATGTTTGAAATTTTATCACAAACACACGATGAGGAAGTGCTTCAAAAATTGTACAAAACAATGAAAGAAGTTTTTGAAGCTACTCAACCCGATTGGTGGGATGAACTTCCCGTCGAACAACAGAAACGTTTGCAAAAATCCATAGAAGAAAGTTACGATCCTAAAAATCTTATTGATCATGAAGTGATGAAAAAAAAACACGCTCAATGGTTAAAAAAATAAAATGGAATAAAGCGGCAGATAAAACCTTCGATGAAATCACGGCGTATTTACAAACCCGATACTCGATGCAAAATGCAGAAAATTTTGTGAATTTGGTGTATAAAAGAATTAATCAAATTGAGAAAGGACTAACCGTTGGTCGCCTCACACCGAAATCAAAAACAGTGATGGTTTTAAAATTAGATAAACATAAACAAATGTATTATCGGCAGACCGGCACAACACTTATCATCGTTGATTTTTGGGATACACGACAAGACCCAAACAAAAAACCATTTTGAACCTTTTAGCAAAAATAAGTCAGATGGAAAAAACAATGGTTGAACAATTGAGAGACATTAGAGACAAAATCAGTTTGGAAACACAAGATATGTCTTTTGAAGAACCGGAAGCATATTTCAACCAACAAAAAACATTACATCCGACTGCTTTTTGGCAAAACCTGCAGAAATAATTTGTCAATTAAACAGGAGACGCAAGCATTGCGTCTCTACAACACGCACCAAAAATAAAAATAAAACGCGATACACCGTGCAGGGTATCGCGTTTTATTTTACACGCCGGTTTTATTGGCGTTTGTTTTTTGAATCAAAATCCGTCTTTTATTCTTTTCTCATAAAAGCTATAATCGAGTATTACTATTTCTAACCATGAACCACCTCGCATTTTATTATTGTACAAAAGAAAAAGTTGTGTGGTTTTACCGCTCCAATTCCAAGCAAAAGCATAATCTTTATAGTCTTTCATAAATTCACCTTCACCAAATAATCTTTCAAAAGAATGAAATTGCGTGCTGAATTCATCAAGACTTATATCTGTACCACGTTCGCCTTCTTTAGGAGGTTTTTGATAATAGTCTGTAGTTAAGAAAATTGATATTAATTTTCCATTATTAAAAGCCAATTTTATATCTTTAAGAGATTTTCCGAAAACATCGTAAGCTTCAACATTTTTTATTCTATAAATCTTATTTTTATTGGCATCTTCAACAAAAATTATTTTATCAGATAATTCCGATTCGGTACTACCCAACTTAATATCCTTAAATCCATGTCTTCTATCTAATTCTTCAATAGATTGCCCAATAATTAAATTCATTGGGAAAAGTGATAAAAGTATGAAAATTAAATTTTTAATCATTTTTTTAGTTTTTTTTAAAAGTGACAGAATATTTATTTTGAATTAGTTATTTTCTTGTTTCACATTCATTAATAATATTTCGTAATTCTTGGTCACTATAATTATTCTTGATTCCACCTTTGTCACTTAAATATTCTAAGATTGTTTTATCATCAAAATTATGAGTTTCTTTTATCCCTCTAATGATGGTTTGAATATAATTCTTGCTCGGCTTTGTAAAAGGCTGTATGTCTTCTTCATTCGTAAAAGTAAAAATTGGATAATCTTTTTGTTCGCCTAAATGTATCAAATTGCCGTACCATGATCGTTGTTTAAATATATAAGAGCCTTCTTTTATCGCTTTGTTAAAATCCATCTCCAATTCACCTTCAGTACTAGTTTCTTGTTTTGCAACATCAATAAATTGTTCTTTCGTTATTAAATAAATTCGGCCGAATGTTGATGCTTGAGGTTTAAAAATTGTCCTAATAAAACCAACACCGCCATTCTCCCAATTAACTGAATTTTTGGCAAAATAAAGTTCAGAACAAATATAAAAATCTTCATTTTCTGTGGGTGGAGTTTTGTCTCTGCAACCTGTATATTCTTTACTTGACCCATTGGGTTTTCCGCCTTTAATATAACATAGGAAACGATCTTCCAAAATATTTGAGCCGTAACTTGCATACCATATTTTGTCTTGAGTATTTTGCATAATCAAATTAGTTTTAGATTTTTGTAGAGATGCTACGCATCGCGTCTCTACAAATTAATTTTACTCCGATTCCATCAACCCCCTAAAATACTCAACAAACTCCCCAATCGTCATCGCACCTTTATCGCCGTCGCCTTGTTTTCTGACGGAGACTTTACCTTCGGCGGCTTCTTTTTCGCCGATGATGAGCATAATCGGAATGCGTTTGAGTTCGGTGTCGCGGATTTTTCTGCCGATGGTTTCGTTTCTTGCGTCAATATAACCTCTGATGTCGTGTTCAGCGAGTTGCGCTAAAACTTCTTTGGCGTAATCGTCAAAGCGTTCGGAAATTTGCAGAATCGCCAGTTGATCGGGTGCGAGCCACAACGGAAATTTTCCGGCGCAATGTTCCGTCAACACACCGATAAAACGTTCCATTGAACCGAAGGGCGCACGGTGAATCATCACCGGACGATGCGGTTGATTGTCCGCGCCGA
The DNA here is from genome assembly GCA_043732145.1 of Saprospiraceae bacterium. Taxonomy (GTDB): domain Bacteria; phylum Bacteroidota; class Bacteroidia; order Chitinophagales; family Saprospiraceae; genus JAAFJT01. The sequence continues at coordinate 632 of JAYTIA010000494.1, read as the reverse complement.
TGTATTCGAGTTTAAAACGTTCCGGCAAATTATAATCCACTTGAATTGTTCCCAACTGCCAACTTCTGCCGATGGCATCGCGCACCATGAAATCGAGTTTGGGTCCGTAAAACGCCGCTTCGCCGAGTGCTGTAATGGTTTTTAATCCCGCTTCTTGTGTCGCTTCAACGATAGCGCGTTCCGCTTTCTCCCAATTTTCATCGGAGCCAATGTATTTTGTTTTATTTTCCGGATCGCGCAGAGAAATTTGTGCCGTGAAACTTTCAAAACCCAATTTTTTTATCACCATCATGGTTAAATCCAAAACGTTTAGAAATTCCGTTTTAACTTGGTCGGGTGTGCAAAAAATATGTGCGTCGTCTTGCGTGAATCCGCGTACACGTGTTAAGCCGTGCAGTTCGCCGGTTTGTTCGTAGCGATAAACAGTTCCGAACTCTGCAATGCGCACCGGCAAATCTTTGTAAGAGTGCGGTTTGTGCGCGTAAATTTCGCAGTGGTGCGGACAATTCATCGGTTTCAATAAAAATTCTTCATCAACACGCGGCGTTTTTATCGGTTGAAAAGAATCTTCGCCATATTTATCCCAGTGACCGGACGTAACGTACAATTCTTTTTTCCCGATATTCGGCGTA
>JAYTIA010000493.1:0-10015 GCA_043732145.1 Saprospiraceae bacterium | reverse complement strand
AACCCGCCAAAACATAATCCGTGATATAAATCGGAATTTTTTCTTCGGTAATCGGATGCAAACAATAACTGCCGGTAAATGCACCGGATACTTTTTTTATCTCGGACATTCTGTCTATATCCGATTTCGATTGAGTGGCGTGTATGTACGCTTCGATTTCCGATTGTTGTTTTTTTGTCGTTAAATCTTTCACCAACGGATGTTCCGGAGCTAAAACCATAAACGTAGTACCGTAAATCGTATCCACGCGCGTCGTAAAAACTTCAATAGCTTTTTCCGGATCGTTTTCTAAAGGAAATTTAACGGAAGCACCACGCGAACGACCAATCCAATTGCGTTGCTGTTCTTTCAAAGAATCCGACCAATCCAAAGTATCCAAACCATCAATCAATCTATCGGCATACGCCGTTATGCGCATGGTCCATTGCTTCATCAGTTTTTTTTCCACCGGATATCCGCCGCGTTCCGAAACGCCGTCTTTTATTTCATCATTGGCAAGCACTGCTTTTAATGCCGGACACCAATTCACGAAAGTTTCTTCCGGAAAAGTTAAACGGTATTTCAATAAAAAAACATTTTTATCGCGTTCGCTCATCCCGTTCCAATCTTTAGCGGAAATTATCGGCGTGTCTTCATCACAAACGGCTTTAATATTTTTGTTACCTTCTTGATATAGTTTTTCTACTAAATTTTCAATCGGTATGGCTTTATCTGCATCGGTATCATAATAATGATTGAAAATTTGCATAAAAATCCATTGCGTCCATTTATAAAACGCCGGATCACTTGTGCGCACTTCACGCGACCAATCGAAAGAAAAACCGATATTGTCTAACTGTTCGCGATAGCGATTTATATTTTGCTCCGTCGCCACCGAAGGATGATTGCCGGTATTGATCGCATATTGCTCCGCCGGCAAACCGAAAGAATCGTAACCCATCGGATGCAAAACGTTAAAACCTTTCAAGCGTTTGTACCGCGCATAAATATCGGAAGCAATATATCCGAGCGGATGTCCGACGTGCAAACCCGCACCCGACGGATACGGAAACATATCGAGGATATAGTATTTCGGTTTTGTTTTATCAATTTCAACTTTGTAGGTTTTGTTCTCGACCCACTTTTGTTTCCATTTTTTCTCGATGCTGCTTGGGTTGAATTCCATATTTTTTATCGGTTATCGGTTATCGGTTATCGGTTATCGGTTATCGGTTATTCGTTACTATTCGTACAATAATGTTCAAAGAATAACTGATAACCGATAACCGATAACAAAAAATTAAGGCGCAAAAATAATCCGATTTCAATTAGAATTTTTAAAATTATTCAAAATTCTAATAATCATGCTGCAATTCCGAAAATTTAAACAAAAATCTAAATGCAAAAATTTATTAAAGTTACAAAAACAAGTTATTTTTGCAAGACAATAACTTTTGAGATGACAACAAAATACCGTAACACATAAAAACGAAATACTTCTTAAATACCTTTCAATGAAAAAATTTTTATTGCTCGCTTGCTTTTTTATTTTCGGTTCGGCGGTTTACGCGACGTGCTGTGATGATCTGCTAAGTGGAGGCATTACAGAATTTAATGCAAAAAATTACGAAATAGCTAAAATTAAATTTATAGCAACTTTGAAATGCTGGGCCATTACCGGTTTGCAGAAACAAAATTTAAACGATTGTATTTATAAAGCTGATAACCCGCAATCAGTATATAATACGCCTTCAGTTACGACTCAAACTTGTCAAAGTTTTGAACCGGAAATGGTGCAGGTGCAAGGCGGCACTTTTCAAATGGGTGGTTCTGATAAATATGCCTTATCGGAGGAAAAACCCGTGCATCCGGTGAGCGTGAATAATTTTTATATGGGCAAATATGAAGTGACCTTCGATGAATACGATAAGTTTTGCGATGACACGGGCAGAGAAAAACCAAGTGATAAAGGTTGGGGACGCGGCAAGCGACCGGTTATAAACGTGAGTTGGAATGATGCAACAGCTTATTGCACTTGGTTGACCGGAAAAACCGGAAAGAAGTACCGGTTACCCACCGAAGCTGAATGGGAATATGCGGCACGCGGTGGAGGGGATAATATTTATTCTGGTGCTGCGGATATAGATGACATATCTTGGTACAGTGACAACAGCGATAGTAAGACGCATCCTGTCGGCGGCAAATTACCCAATGCTTATGGATTGTACGATATGACGGGCAATGTATGTGAATGGTGCAACGATTGGTATGATGAAAAATATTATCAAAATAGTCCGTCTTCAAACCCGCAAGGTGCAAGTTCGGGGACTCGTCGCGTGTTTCGCGGTGGCGCCTGGGATTACTACCCGGAGACCAGCCGCGTTTCGCTTCGCTACTACTACTCGCCTACGATGCGGGACAGCAGTTTGGGTTTTCGTGTGGCTTCGCCTTTGCAGTGAGACGGTTTGTCTATTTGACTTTAATTGGTTTCTGAATCAGAATTGCAAGAATTGAAAATTGTCTGAATCAGGATTTTCAGAATTTTTGGATTGGCAGGATTTTTTAAAATATACTTTTGGCTTCTGAATCAAATTTTTCAAAATTTTTAGAGTTAATCCTATTTGAAAAATCCTAAAAATCCTAAAATTCTGAAAATCTTGATTCAGACAAATTTCAATTTTGGTAATTCTGAATCAAATTTTTCAAAATTTTTAGAATCAATCCTATTTGAAAAATCCTAAAAATCCTAAAATTCTGAAAATCTTGATTCAGACAAATTTCAATTCCGATAATTCTGATTCAGAAACCGAAAAATTTTTTATTTGCAATTAATAATTTGAATCTAAAGCCGAATTGACATCGCTTTTAGCATAAGCAAGTTCATTTGCACTAATATAGTCAATCGCACTTTTAATAAATTTTTTTGTGGTACCCGAAATATTACTCAAATTATAAGCCTTTGACAGATCACTAATAGCATACAATTTTTCACCTGCATCGATGTATGCCAATGCAGATTTTAAATATTTTTTTGCATTTGCCTTATCCGCTTGAATTTGTTGATTTTTATTGCTTTCCGCTGCTTGTGCGGCTGCTGCTTCATCGGCATTATCTTGTGCACGTTGTTTTGCTATTCTCGAAGCTTCAACATCTTTTTGTTTTTGTCTCGCTAATTTATCTACATTTGCCTGTGCATCATTGTCTTTTTTTGGCGGTTGCGTCGCAGGCGTTTCCGATTTATATTCCTGAACAGGTTGTGACGCAGCCGGATATTTATTTTGTTGCGCTTGACCGGGATTGTCTGTTTGTTGCGTTGGCATAGTAACAGTAGTGCCTGAAGTTGTGCCGCCGACACCGGACAAATACAATATGTTGAAAATTAAAACCACAAGTACGCCACCTCCGATATAAATAGGCATGCGATTTTTCTTAAGAGAAGTATCCGGATAAACAATTTGCGGTTGAGGTTTTACTAAACGCTCGCCTTCCAAACGTGCTGCTGCTTCGTCAGTTTTCAATTTCGCAATTCGGTCAACTTCAATTTTTGCCAAACGCTCGCGTTCGATGCGTGCATTTAATTCATCTGCTTTTAATTTCGCAATTCGCGCTGCTTCAATTTTATCTGCTTCGATGCTTGCCAAACGTTCGGCTTCTTCGTCTGCCTTTAATTTCGCAATTCGCGCTGTTTCAATTTTATCTGCTTCAATTTTTTCCAGACGTGCGGCTTCATCAGCATCATTTTCTATTTCTTTTATTTTTGCTTTTGCATCATTTTGATGAATACCGTTCGGATATTTTCGTAAATAAATTCTGTAAGCATAAGCCGAGTCGAGCCAAGCAGCTTTTTTCCATTCATTATTATCGCCAACTTCATTTAATTTAAGGTATGCTTCATCTACATAAGCACCGCCCGTATATTTTTCCAAATAATTCGAATAAGCGGCTTCGGTATTAATAATCACAGCGTTATGCCAATCATCTCTTTCGGTTTGTTTTTTGAAAAAAATAAATTGTCCGCCTTCGTGTCCGGATTGAAACAACGGAGTAATTTCAGCTTTTTGTTCATAATTAAAACCGACTTCTTGCGTCACTCGATCAGCCAACCGAACAATATTAAGTGCTTCGGCATCATTTTGATTCAAATGTTTTAGAATTCCTTTTGCAAACGGACTGTTTGTTCCTTTATCTCCATCACTGACAACGCCTTTTCCCGAAATAAAAACCCAACGAGAAGGATTGCGTTCCCAATCTAAAAGCGTCGCATTAATATCTCTCGTTGTATTACGTACCAATAATGAAGCAGAAAAACAACTGTCGGAGATTAAAAGAATATGTCGCGCATTAATGGATTGAATAATATCACGCACATCCGCACTACTAATGTAACTCGACACTTTGTCTCGGATGGCATTCACCGGAATCCAAAAACCGCGTTTGCCTTCTAAATGTCCGTGCCCGGAATAATAAATGAGTAAACGATCGTCCGGTTTTAATTTTTTACCCAAATCATCGAGCTCATCAATAATATTTTCTTTGGTAGCCTGTTGATCGGAGAGAAGTAGTACGTTTTTTCTTTCAAAATAATAGTTTTCAATTAATACATTAGCAATATCTTCAACATCCTTACGGGCATTAAAAAGTTTATTGAAATTTTCATAAGTATTGATGCCGATACCAAAAAAGTAATTCGTTCCCTTTTTAAGTTCATCAACAAGTGGCACCGGTATTTTTCCGATAGCTTTATCAGGCATAGACATAGCGGTATTTTTTTCTGTCAGGAGTACAAATAAAACAAAACAAAAGTAAATATTTTTTACGATATCTTATCGAAAAATTTGTGTTTTTGCAACAAAAATAGCATTCAAACCATGAGAATACCCTACGACAAATTGTGGAAAGCACCGATGACGAAATATTTCAGTGCTTTTAATGCAATCATAACATGATTAAAAATATTCGGCAAAACACCGTAATGCTTTTGCAAAACAAAAAATCTATCCTTTAACGATTGTTTAAGTTTTTGTTTCGATACACCTCCCACTAAATACGCCGACACAATCAGGTGCGCGTTAACAGTTATGCGCGATTTTTTCATAGCCGTAATTATCCAATCAATATCCGCCGCTAAATTTTTTTCGATGTAGTGTGATGTCATTGTCCGGTGCACAAAAATAGATTGATGGCAAACCGACATCCCGTAGCTAAAACTTTTCCAAGTCAAATTTTCGGGCAAACGATGCGTGGTTTTTTCCGAGCGTGTACCCAATTCTTCGCGGTTGTCATTGACGAGCATCGTTTCGCCGTAAATAATATCCGTATCATCAGTTATTTTTGCGGCAATGTGTTCCAAAACATTATTACTATAAAATCTATCACCGGCGTTTAAAAATAGAACAAAATCGCCGGTAGCTAAATTTAAACCTTTATTCATCGCATCATACAAACCTTTGTCGGGTTCGGATATTATTTTTGTAATTTTGTCGGCGTATTTTTCGATGATGTCTAAAGTTTTATCTTTCGATGCACCGTCAATGATAATATATTCATAGTTTTGAAAAGTTTGATTGATGACACTGCAAATAGTGCCTTTCAAAACATTTTCGCCGTTGTAAACGATGGTAATGATGCTGAATATTGGTTGCCTGTTACCGGTTGTCGGTTGATGGTTGGAGGGCATTGATATTTTTTTATTTTAAAACGACACAAAGCTATAAAATACGAGGCAATTTTTCGATTTTTTGTAGGGATAGGTCGCGACCTGTCCCTACAAAAAATCGAAAAATTGCCTCGTAGTAAGTCAATAAACCAATTCACGAGTTAACGGGAACATGATTGAAACTAAAAAAAGGTTAAACATTTTATGGCTCACAACTTGGTATCCGAATCGTTTTGATAATTTTGATGGTGATTTTATCCAACGACAAGCATGGGCTGCAAATTTATTGAATCATGTTACGGTTTTAGCAATTGTACCTTCACCCGTAAAAAAATTTGAGATAAGTGTCCGAAAAAATATAATCAATGAAGTTTTAATTTTGATACCGGATAGTAAAAATGCTTTTGTAAAAAGTTTTCAATTTTTACGCGCTCTGTTTATCGGTTATAAAAAAATAAAAATTATAAATGCGGAAAAAATAAATTTGATACACGCTAATATAATTGGTGCGGCATCTGTGATGTCTTTTGTTTTGAGTAAATTTTTGAGCGTACCTTTTATTATTTCCGAACATTGGTCAGGTCCGCTTTCTTTGAGAAAAAAAACGGCTTATACTGTTGCAAAATTTATTGCCAATAAAGCGCGCGCCATCGTCGTCTTATCTCAACCTATGGAAAATTTGATGCGTGAAAGGGGGATTAAAAATTATTTCAACATTGTACCGAATGTAGTTGATACGGATATGTTTGCTTTGAAAGAAAAAAAAACGTCGGAAGTTTTTAAATGGTTACACGTTTCATCGTTACGCGACGATATAAAAAACATTACCGGCATTTTAAATGCTTTTTCTAAAATTGAAAATAAAAAATTTCGATTGGATATTTTCGGTGGGGGAGGAGATGAAATAAAATTAGAAAAATTAGCAGACGCACTTAATTTATTGAACACAAAAGTTTTTTTTCACGGCACATTAACGCACGATAAAATTGCGGAAGCGATGCAAGATGCCGATGCTTTTGTAATGAACAGTAGGAGAGAAGGATTACCTTGCGTTATTTTGGAAGCAATGTCATGCGGCTTGCCGATTGTTTCAACCGATGTCGGTGGTATTTCGGAATGGGTAATGGATGAAATCGGTATTTTAATTCCTTCGGAAGATGAAATTGCTTTGCAAAATGCGATTGTTGAGATGATGGAGACCCCAAATAATTATCAAGGTAAAACCATCAGAAATAAAATTGTGAATACTTGCGGATATGAAAAAATTTGCCGGCAACTTTCCGAAATTTATAATTTTGTTTGCAATTAAAACTAAAAGAGATTTAATAATGTGTTAAAATCATTATCAAGTTAAAATATTTATTTATTTACAAGTAAATTTACCTTTGAATTAAGAAAAAATTTTATCACTAAAAAAAAACAAAAATTATGTTCCAAAAACTGATACTCTTTATTTTTTGTATCGTTTCTTTTACGGCTTTACACGCACAAACACCCGCTTGTACGCCCGATAAACGTTATCAAGATTCTTCAGCCGGCGTTTATCCGTTACCTCACAGTTCTACGCGCCCGAATGCCGGTATTACAAAAGCGGCGTGTTTAAGTACTGCCTATAATTTCGTTTTTACTGTAAAAGCTGATAGCGTAAATATTACAGGAATAGGTGCAGTAAGCGTTGACAGTATAACTATTGCGACAACAGGAGCAATTAAAGGTTTGCCGGGTGGTTTGTCTTATGCTTGTAATCCGCCAAGTTGTGGATTTAAAAATAAAGTTTTAGGTTGTGTCGTCATTCAAGGTACACCGTTAGCTACAGACACACTGAAAGATTATTCGTTAGAGATAACCGGAAAAGCTTATGTTTTTCCATTCACATCTACTCAAACATTTCCGAGTGCAACTTTTCCCGGTGATTATACGATTACTCTTTTAGCAAAAGGCAGTGCGAAATGTAACAGTACGCCTACCGAAGATTTGCAAAACTTCGTAAATGGTATAAAAATTTTACCAAATCCTGCGAATGAAGCGATTCATGTTTCTTTCAATGTGCAACAAGCCGGCGAATATTTTTTGCGCGTTATGAATGTAGTAGGCGTTACTTCTGTTCAAAATAAAATTAATTTAACACAAGGTGCTAATGAAATGTCTTTTGATGTACAGAACTTGAATAATGGTTTATATTTTTATTCAATTACTAAGGATAATCAGACGTTTACCGAAAAATTTGTCGTTAATCATTAATGTAGTGACTACTAAGAAAAAAAATCGTGCAAGAAAAATATCTTGCACGATTTTTTTTATGAAAATCTGTCGCGGTAGGATGAGACAGGTTATCAATACTAATAAACCGGAGTTCCTCAAAATAATTATTCCGCAAACGCGCTCAATTCAATTTTCGGTTGAACAGCATTGGTAGCTCTACCCAATATTTTTTCGGCGATTTGTTTGCCGGTAAAACCTTCGTGTTCAATTACATCATTCAACAATGCCGGTTTAAACCATTTTTCGCGCAAAGCAAAAGGCATGACATCGGCGGTAATTTGGTGATTTAATAAAATTTCGGCGATAATACTGTACAAACCGCCGGTAAGAAAATGATCTTCGACAGTAACAATTAATTTTGAATTTACAGCCGTTTCTAAAATAATTTTTTCATCAATCGGTTTCAAAGTACGCATATTTATCACGCCGACAGATTTTCCGGCTTCGCGCAAAATATCGGCGGCTATCAGCGTTTGCTCGAAAAGTAAACCGTAAGTGAGTAGTGTAATGTCTGTTCCGGTACTTATTACTTCCGCTTTTCCAATTTCAAAAGGTGCATGAACGTATTTTGGCGCGCGCGTGTTGATACGCACATAAGCCGGTGATTTTGAATCCCAAATTTTCGGCAAAGATTTTACTAAATCGTCTTCATCTGCGGGTGCGAAAACGGTCATATTCGGAATACCGCGCATAAGCGAAATATCTTCAATCGCTTGATGTGTAGGACCGTTGCCGTCGGAAAGAAAACCGGGAATAAAACTGCTCAACTTCACCGGTAAATTACCGATACCCACATCTGTGCGCACAAATTCAAATGCGCGCATGGAAAGAAAAGCCGACAGTGCATGAATCACAGGAATACGTCCGCGCAAAGCCAAACCTGCCGCCGCGCCTACCATACATTGTTCCGTAATTCCGGTATCAATAAACCGTTTGCCCAATATTTGCGGTAAAGTGCGCACCAATGCACGATTTTCTGCCGTCATTACTACAAAACGATCATCGGCAAGGGCAGTATTTTTTAAAAGTTCTTCGTATCTCATTTCGTTATTCGTTATTTATTATTCGTCTGAATCAGAATTTACCGAATTGCCGGAATTATCTGAATGTGCTTGATAAATCCAAAATCCAAAATCTAAAATCTTTTATCTTACAACCAGTGTTTCCGATTGCAATTCTGCTGCTGCGAAACCGTGCAGTTCTTTTAATAAGTCATCAATTTCCGTTTGCGTAAAATTACAAAACCAACGGTCTGCGCGTGCTTCGATACTCGGTAAACCTTTTCCGCGTTTTGTATCGGCAATAATGACTTGTAATTGACCGACTCTGTGGTTTTTTTTTGCAAAAGCGCGTTCTAATGCATCGAAATCGTGTCCGTCAATGCGCGTAACGTGCGCACCGAAAGCTTCAAATTTTTTATGCAGCGGTTCTAATGGAATTAAATCTTCGGTTGCCATGTTGGCTTGGAAAAAATTTCTATCAACAACAAAATATAAGTTATCCATTTTATGCGCATTCGCGACCAAAACTGCTTCCCAAACAGAACCTTCATTGAGTTCACCGTCTCCGAGAATACATACGACGCGATTATCGGTACCGCGAATTTTCATATCCATCGCAATACCCAACGCAACGGAAGGCAAATGCCCGAGTGAACCCGAATGAAATTCTATTCCTGGAATTTTTACATTCGGATGCCAATAAATATAATCATTGAGTTTGAGGTGATTTTTCAAGCGCGATTTTTCTATCCAACCCATTTCGGCAAATAAACCGTAAAGTGCCGGCACATCATGTCCTTTCGAGAGCAATAAATAATCGCGATTCGGGTCGTCAAGTGTATCTTTATTGATATTTAAAAATTCTTGGTAGAGATACACCATCAAATCGGTTGCAGACAAAGATGCACCCAAAAAACAACCGCCATCGGTTGCCATTCTTAAAATATGTTCACGCACACGCAGAGAGAGTGCGCCAAGTTCTTTTCTTTTCTTATTGGTCATAAAATTTTTCTTTCAATTTACGGGTGCAAAATTGGGGATAAAAATTGATTTTTTTAGAAGTTTTGATAAAATAAAACAAAATCTAAACTACCGTTCTACTAATAATTTATTTATC
>JAYTIA010000492.1:0-3893 GCA_043732145.1 Saprospiraceae bacterium | reverse complement strand
GAGTAAAACAGAGTAAATAATTGTTACGGGTTAATTGTTATCGGTTAATTTTCTCTTTGAAAATTAGCAGGTAACGATTAACCGGTAAATAGAAATTTGCTTTTGTGTATATATCTTCGGGCTTCTACCTCATCGGTTTAAGCCCGATTTTTTTAATGGTTGATAATGATGATGGTTGATAGATTCGAGCATTAAATAGTTATATTAGCCGGCTTCGCCCTAATTAAACTATTTTAAACGAGATGTCACACGAAGCGGGGACGAGCTTGTAAATATAACTATTTGACGCTCGAATCTATCACCCATAATACATCCAATTACTCTTCTCTATTCGTTGAAGAGGAAGTCCAATTATTCAACGAAGCTAAATAGCGTTCATATCTTTCTTTGGCTTCTTGTTGGCGTTTTTCTTCGGCTTCAAAAGCGCGTTGTTCGAGGGTTTTATCGAAAATGTCGCGTTCAAAAAAATGATTTTTAGGTTCAGGTGCGAATTGATTCACTTTTATTTCATCTTCTTCAAAATCGTCTTTATAAAAATACGCGACCAACAAACCGACAATCACGCCAATGAGATGACTTTCCCAACTGATGTTGTGCGATAAAACTTCTTTCGTCGGCAGTACGCCTTCAATCATACCGTTATAAAACAACATCACCAACAACGATAAAATAATGCCGCGCACACTTCTTCTAAAAATACCGAGGGAAAAAACGAAAGATGCCAAACCATAAACGACATAACTCAAACCGATGTGAAAAGCTAAAGTTTGTGCAAAAATCCAAATTAAAAAACCGGAAACAAAATAGATTATAAAAAAAGACAGGAGTGCGACACGCGGATAAAAATATATAATAGCCGTTGCCAAAACTAAAAAAGGAATGGTATTGGAAAATAAATGCGTGAAATCGGCATGAAGAAGCGGTGCGAAAAAAATACCCGCCAAACCAAATCGTTCTCGCGGATAAATGCCGTAGTTGCCCCATTCTGTTCCGAAAATAAACTGAATTAAGTGAATCGCCCAAATGAAGGCGATAAAAATTACCGGCGGCACAATACTTTCTAACCAAGTAATGTGTTTTTTTTCGGCTGGATAAGTTTCGTAGTCCATAATTTTTTTTAGGTATTGGTATTGGGTATTGGGTAAAAAGTAAAACCTAGTACCAATACCTAATACCTAATTATTTATCTTTGACGCCCATCGGGTCTAAATCTTTTAAAACTTTTTTATACACTTGAAATAATCTGTCCGGATTGTGTTCGAGTATAGACATCGTTGAATCAAAATCTTTTTTATTTGTGTGATACTTTTCAAAAATTTGATTGTAATATTTTTTTCCGAGCGAGTCCTTCACAAAAACATTTTCTTGATCGAGAGCCGCTTCTACTTTATGAATGTCATCTAATATTAACACCAAATTTTTTTCGTCAATCGGAAGCTTTGCATTATTTTTTTTACACGAAAAAAAAAATGGGCTTAAAAAAAATAAAAAAATAAGATTATTTTTTTTCAAACTGTTTTTAAAATTTTCTTTTCCGAAATTTTTTTTTTCAAAAATATTTTTCATTTTTTTTCAGAAATTATTGTAATCACACAGGTTGTAAATTTTCAGAGAACCATTATTTTTTATAAGGCTTTGTACTTTTATTTTAACGAAAGGCTTTCTCCATATTTTCAATTTTCAATTAAATTTTCAAACACATGGCAATCTATGAATGTTTTATAAAAAATAAAAAAGATAGATTTACATGTGTAAAATTAAAATAAAATCCTTTGTTTTAGTTTCTTTCTTTTAATTTTGCACTAAAATAAATTAAAAATGAAAAAATTCTTTTTTCTTTTCCTTGTCGGCATACTTATCGGTGGTTGCCAAAATAATAAAGGCACTACTATTTCAGGCACTATTAAAGGTGCGCAACAATTAGATGGTACGCTCGACGAAACGATGTTAAGCCAAAATTTATTATTGTCGAAAATTAAATTTGAAAGCGACGGCAAATTTTCTGTCAATATGCCTGACGGTATGAAAGCCGGTTTATACCGCATAAAAATCGGCGCTAAGCAAATGAATTTGATTTTAAACGGTTCCGAAAAAAATATTACCATTGATGCAGATTTGGCAACATTCAATGGTTTAAATTATATGGTGAAGGGTTCGGAAGATACCGAATCTTATATCAATACTTTTAGCGAGGTAATTAAAGATAAAAAACCGCTGCCGGAATTACAAAAAACGATTGAAAACACAAAAAATCCTTTGCTCGGTATGCTGATGATGATGCAAGTTCAAGCATTTTACGGACCGGATTACGCCGAGTTTAGAGAAAAAATTGCCGACAAACTTGCGGCTGTTTACCCTAATTCTTCGTATTCGACGGATTTTAATAAAATTGTTAAAGGTTTGGAAGCACCGGCAGAACCGGCTTCGGCAATGGCAATCGGACAAGCGGCTCCCGATATTGCGTTACCAAACCCCAACGGAAAAATTATGAAACTTTCGAATCTGAAAGGAAAAGTTGTTTTACTCGATTTTTGGGCGAGTTGGTGCGGTCCTTGTCGTGCTGCGAATCCTTCGGTGGTACGTTTGTACAATCAATTTAAAGGAAAAGGTTTTGAAGTATATAGTGTGTCGCTCGATAAAACAAAAGATGCGTGGAAAAACGCGATTCAACAAGACGGTTTAATTTGGGAAAATCACGTCAGCGATTTAAAATTTTGGCAAAGTGAAGCCGCACAATTGTATCAAGTCACTGCGATTCCGCAACAATTCTTAATCGGTAGAGATGGAAAAATTGCCGGCGTTGCACAACCGGGCAGTTCAATTGAAAAACAAATCGAGAAATTATTTTAATTTTTGGACTTACTGACTTTGGACTTACTGATATTAGACTTGTTTTCCAACGTCAATAAGTCCAAAGTCAGTAAGTCCAAAGTCAGTAAGTCCATCATTCAAATTATTTTTCCGATAAAAAATCAAAGTGAAGCAACATAAAGACTGAATGAACGTAATAATATATGATTTAAATAAATTCCTCACAAACGGAATGAGTAACAGAATTAAAAATTATAAACGAAACCCTCTAATTTTCTAACATTCGGACTTGATTTTTTAGTTTTACGACAATTTCTCGGTCCATTCTACATCAAAAGAATGAACAGAATTTATCTTCTATTTATATTTCTACTTACTTTTCATTTGCCGGCCGGAGCCATCGTTGACAGTTCCGCCGTTATTATGCAGAAAGATTGGTCGACATTGGATAAAATTCGATGGCTGAACGATTATTCTGCGCGTATGTTAGTGGAAGATAATCTTATTTTCGCTGAAAAATCCGCACTGCTTGCCGGAAAATTATCCGATGAAACGCATTTCGCATTTGGTAAAGCTAAAGCAATTGTTCATCTCGGTCAAGTTGCTTACAACAAAAAATCTTACGCCAAAGCTGAAAATTATTTCCGTGAAGCCGTTATCTTGTTCAATACCGGTGGCGATAAATTGAGTCTCGCTCGTGCGAAAGCCATGAAAGCAGATGCTTGTTTTATGGAAAACAAACTCGATTCTGCACTCTCCAACTATAAAGAAGCCCTCGGACAATTTTCTCTGGGTATTATTGACGATAATTTATTAGCCACTATTCATAAACGCACCGGTGATGTATATTGTTATTTAAACGCTTATGATAAAGCCGCGAGCGAATATGATGATGCTCTCAAAGTGTATTCAGAGATTGTAAAAAATAATAAACGGGTTGGTGAATTGGCTTACAATATTGGTATTGTGTTGCTCAATTTAAAACATAAAGACGAGGCTACCACTTATTTTCGTATTTCCGACAGGTTTTTTAGTCAAGTACCGGATATAATGTACGTTACCGAAAATTTTGCCTACTTGTC
>JAYTIA010000491.1:0-10053 GCA_043732145.1 Saprospiraceae bacterium | reverse complement strand
GTATCGGAAATTTTGCTACACCCGATTCCATTGCCGCTCTTGCTACTGCGGGCGCAACGGTTGTGAGTAAACGCGGGTCAACGGGTTTCGGAATGATGTATTGTTTTCCGAAAACCATATTGTCTTTTCCGTAAGCCATGTTTACCATATCCGGCACCGGTTTTTTTGCTAAATCGGCCAACGCTCGAACGGCAGCCAATTTCATTTCTTCGTTAATTACTTTGGATCGCACATCTAATGCGCCTCTAAAAATATACGGAAACCCCAGCACATTATTGACTTGATTCGGATAATCACTTCTGCCGGTAGCGAAAATAATATCTTTGCGTGCCGCAATAGCTTCATCATAAGGAATTTCCGGCGTCGGATTCGCCATTGCAAAAACAATTAAATCTTTTGCCATCGGTTTTATCATCTCCTGCGTCAAAACATTTCCTTTAGACAGACCAATAAAAACATCAGCACCCACTAAAGCTTCCGTTAAATTTGTTTCGGCAGGAGCCGTTTCATTCGCAAATTCTCTTTTTTTTCCGTCTAAATTAGTTCGACTCGGATGAATTAATCCTTTTGAATCGAACATGAAAACGTTTTCTTTTTTCGCACCCAAACTGCAATACAATTTAGTACATGAAATAGCAGATGCACCGGCTCCATTTACAACAATTTTTACATCCGCAATATTTTTCCCGACAATTTCAAGCGCGTTCAACAAAGCAGCAGCACTAATAATTGCCGTTCCGTGTTGATCGTCGTGCATGACCGGAATATTCATTTCCGCTTTCAAACGTTCTTCAATTTCAAAACAATCCGGCGCGGAAATGTCTTCAAGATTAATGCCGCCGAAAGTAGGTTCGAGAATTTTGCAAGTTCTGATAAATTCTTCGACATTTTTTGTATCGAGTTCAATGTCAAAGACATCTATATCGGCATAGATTTTAAATAAAAGTCCTTTACCTTCCATAACAGGTTTACCGGCTAATGCACCAATATCACCAAGACCCAAAACAGCAGTACCGTTTGAAATAACAGCGACGAGATTTCCCTTAGCCGTATATTTATAAGCATCTTCCGGATTTTCTGCAATAGCGAGACATGGTTCAGCAACACCCGGTGAGTATGCGAGTGTTAAATCGCGTTGCGTAGCAGTTTCTTTTGAAGGTATTACTTCGATTTTTCCCGGACGACCTTTGGCATGATAGTGCAGTGCATCTTCTTTCAGCGTTTTTTTAATACTCATATCTTTTCAATTACAAATTACGAATTACAAATTACGATTTCAGACTACGAATTACGATTTGAATGGGCGAACTACCAAATTTTAAAGTTTAATTATTGATTTAAAATTCTGAATTCTAAATTTTTACTCTAAAAGTTGAATAATTTCGATTAAATTATTCTTACTCTCAAAGGTTCCGAAACCTATTTTACCGGTTAAATCGAAAAAAGAATTACCGGTTTATTGTTGATGAGTAGTCAGAAGTACTCAAAAATAAAATAAAAAGTAGAATTAAATTGTTTGCGCTAGTTTAATTTTGATAACCCTGAAATAAGTACCACAAAAATTATCATTTCTATTTGTTTTTTGTTTCATCTTCGAGATTTTTTGTAAACTTTATTTAACCTTTGTGGTTAAATTTTACGATGGAGTACATACAAGCCTATAAAGTTTCGAACGGCTCTCATCAAAAACTGATGAGGTTAATCATTAATCATAAAGTATGGCAAAAATAGCTTTAAATTTTGAAGACGGTGTCACGAAAATCATCGAAGGAAAAGCGGGAGAATCGGTAGCCGACACAGCTTATGATGCACGTATCAATATCCCTTTAGATTGCAAAGATGGCATTTGCGGGATCTGCAAATGCAAAATAAAAAGCGGCAGTTGTGATTTAGGGTTTTATATAGATGATGCCTTAACGGAAAAAGAAGCCGAAGAAGGGTTTGCTTTGGCTTGCCAAATGGTTCCGAAAACGGATATGGTGATAGAAATATTAGCAAGTTCTAAGGCTTGCAAAGTAAAAATTGAAAGTCATGCCACTACCATTACCGATATTCAATTTCTTTCATCAGAAGTTGTTAAATTGACGGTGACTGAAGAGAAAGGGCATAAATTTCATTTTTTACCCGGACAGTATGCCAATATTGAAATTCCGACATCAAAAGTCGTGCGTGCTTATTCCTTCAGTGGTGTTTCTCATAATGCGCATACCGTCGAATTTCTCGTGCGCTTACTGCCCAATGGTGCGATGAGCAATTATCTGCGCAACGAAGCAAAGACGGGTGGCGTTTTAAATTTAATGGAGCCTTTCGGCAGTTTTTATTTACGCGACATTACTCATCCTACTTTATTTTTTGCCGGCGGAACGGGTATTGCGCCATTCTTAGCGATGTTAGAGAAATTGTCAAAAGAAAAAAAACACCCTGCTTCACCAATTCATTTGTATTATGGTGCAACAACCGATGAAAATTTAGTAGAGCTTGAAAGACTTTATGATTATGCGACTCAGTTACAGTTAAAAATTTTCACTTGCGTCTCCATTGAAAAATCGGCAAAACACGCGCAAGGTTTCGTGACGCAATGGATTAATAAAGCGCATTTAGGAAAAGTCGGTTACGATATATACATCTGTGGACCGCCGCCGATGGTAGAAGCCGTTAAAAAAGCCGTTGCTGAAGAGCAAATAGTTCATAATCATTTTTACGAAGAAAAATTTGTGCAATCGGGAAATTAATTTTAGATTTTAAATGTGCTTTGTGATTTTTATAAATCTTTGCCGAGATAGTCTATTTCTGCGCGATTGACTTGCCAATCTATGAGCGGGTTTTTTTATCCATTCGCAGTTTAGAATTGAGTAAAATGTTAATCTAATGCAAAATTTATTCTTAAACATACACTTTCGGAAAAACTACGCGATATTTGATGGTGCAATTGATAATAGACCATTTTTATCGATAACAAATACGTCACTTATATTCGAGTCTAAAACTAATTAGAAGGTAATTATCCATTGCGCATCTCGTGAACATACAATAATTTGCATGATTTTTACGAACTACAAAGTATGCCAAAACTACAACACTTTTTACTATTTACTTTTTTATGTTCCGATTTTTTTGCTATCGGACAAACTTCACTGTGGTCGGCGAGTGTGACAAACTATTTAGGTAACAATAAGTATGCAAAAGAATCTCGACCAATTTGTAGCTGTATAAAAAATGGTTGGTTACGCCTTGAACATGAACCAAGTTTCAAGAGTGAATACTACGTCGAATTTGACTATAAACAAAAAATCTGTTTAACCGACAATTTTACTTACGAAATTCGCTTGAATAATAGCAAAGCGATCGGTGGTATACCGGCATTAGATGTCGGTTTCGGTTTTGGCGGACAAGCCGGATCTATTTTAGCATCGCTGATGGGTGAAGTCGGCGGACAACCTTGGACTAATATTGTTGTCAATGATAAAACTATTGTCAGTAATAAACCATATTTAGTCCTTGATTTTTCAAGTTGGGTCGTTATCAAACTAAAATTTCAGAATAATAATATTACTTATTCTTCCAACGGTACGCAGTTTTTTTCTGCGCCTTATGTTGGTAATATATGTAATATCGAAAATTTGCATTTTTGGTTCAAAGGTTCCGGTGCGATTGATTATGTAAAAATTTATGACAATTCTACCGGCGCGTCTTTATACGAAGAAAATTTTAATGATTGCGCAAATTTATCGGCACCACTCGGTTGCAATCCGACATTAAATCTTACTTCAAATGCACCTTGCTTGGGCGATACGCTCAAACTTGCGACAACTACACGCGCTACCTCTTACGAATGGTCCGGTCCGAAAGGTTTTAAAGATACAAAATCCCTAGTGTTTCTTCCGAAAACCGATTTATCATGGAACGGCACTTTTTCTTTAAAGGCACAACTTAACGCTTGCCAATCTATCACCGATTCTGTCAAAATAAATATTAAACCACTGCCAATAATCAGCCTCGGCAATGATACTGCTCTATGCAGCAATAAAACTTTTACGCTTGATGCAAAAAATGCCGGCAGTTCTTATTTATGGCAAAACGGTACGACAGCGCGTTTTTTTAGCGTAAAAAATTCAGGATTATATGCAGTTACTGTTACAGACACGAACAGTTGCAGTGCATCTTCAAAAGTTAATATTGATATTGCCACATCTCCTCTTCTCGCAAAAATAAACCAAACGCGACCTTCCTGCGCCGGTATTTGTGATGGAAGATTAAGGGTGCAACCCTCCGGTGGTTTTGGTGCGCCTTATATTTTTAAATGGACGGGTGGGCGACGTGCAGATTCCATTATTGGTTTGTGCAGCAGTCAATACGGTTTAACTATCACTGACAGTAAAGGTTGTACGAATAATTTTTTAGCCGATTTGCAAGATCCCTTCCCGATTCTTTCATCCGCACAATTAGATACGACTTATAATGGTTTCGCTACGCGGTGTGCAAAAAGTGGTGATGCACTTGCATCCGTAAAAGCAAGCGGCGGAGCCGGTGATTTTACTTTTAAATGGTTGACCAATCCAATACAATTTTCTCAACAGGTGAAAGGTTTGGGTGTCGGTAAATATCGCATCGTGTCTATTGATAAAAATGGTTGTACAGATACGACTTCGATTAGTATTGATGCGCCTAACGCAGTTATTACAAAACCGCTCATCAGTAATATTAAATGTATTGGCGAGAAAAACGGCTCGGTTAAAATAGATAATTCGGATGGCGGTATTCCGCCTTACAAATATTTATTAAACAATCAGCCTTGGGATGCTAATCAAAGGTGGGCTAATTTGCCGAAAGGTAATTATACGCTTCAAGTGCAAGATGCCAATAATTGTCTCGTTTCTCAAACATTGAGCATTATTGACCCACCAAAATTATCATTAGTCACTACTGCCGATACGCTCATTCATTTTGGAGATAATATAAAATTATTTGCCGGTGCCGATACGCCTTCCGTTACGCAATCCGTAAGTTGGAAAGCTATGCGCGATTCTGTTACATTGACGTGTGAAAAATGTGCAGTCACCTCAGCCGATCCGCGCTCGAGTACTATGTTTAGAGTCATGGTCATGGATACTTTCGGTTGCATGGCTCAACGCGATATAGTTGTGAAAGTGGATAAAAATCGGCGCGTGTTTGCACCAACTTCCTTTTCTCCAAACGGTGACGGCGAAAACGACAGTTTTACATTATTCACCGGCACAGGTACACGGCGTGTTATTATTTTCCAAATTTTTAATCGCTGGGGGAATCTTTTATTTTCAAAAGATAATTATGTAACTAATGATGAAAAAACCGGTTGGGACGGGACAATGAAAGGCGCTACTCAACTCAGCGATGTTTATTTTTGGCTGGCACAAATTGAATTTGATGATGGTGAAATTGAAACTTTAACGGGTGATGTAACGCTAATAAGATAATTAAATTGATGATTGAAATAACATTATAAGAAGATACTCATGTAATCGGTAAAAAATAAGTTGGTACAGTTTTTAAAATCCACTTTGCGAACTTTGCGAAATCTTAGCAAACTTTGCGGTTAATTTTAACGCAAGGAACGTAAAGGTTTCGCAAAGTGCGCAAAGCCAAATATGTTTAAAAAATAATTTGACCATTTTATTATTTATCCTTTACCATGGAAAAAAAAATAGCTCAAGCCTTATTGCGCATCAAAGCCGTAAAACTCAATCCGCAAAATCCGTTTATTTGGACAAGTGGCATTAAATCGCCGATTTATTGCGACAACCGTTTATCGCTTTCTTATCCCCCCACACGAAATTTAATCATAAGAGGTTTGAAAGAAAAGTCGTCCGTTTTCGGTGAAGTAGATATGATAATGGGCGTTGCTACTGCCGGTATTCCGCACGGCGCGATTTTAGCGCACGTACTCAAAAAACCCTTTGGATACATTCGCGACAAAGCTAAAGCACACGGCAGACAAAATCAGATTGAAGGACTCATCTTACCCGGTGCAAAAGTTTTGGTGATTGAAGATTTAATTTCTACCGGACTCAGCAGTTTGAAAGCGGTCGAAGCTGTGCGTGAAGTTGGCATGAATGTACTCGGTGTTTTGGCGATTTTTAATTACGGTTTTGAAGAAACAGATAGAGTTTTTGCGGAACATAATTGCCCGTTCGTCGCACTTTCTAACTATGACATACTTTTAGAGGTTGCACAAGTTACTAAATACATCAACGCAGAGGAACTCGAAGATTTAAAAAAATGGCGATTATCGCCGGCTAACTGGCGAAATAAATAATTTCAGCTCCTTACAATTTTATAGAGTAACCTTTTACTAAAAAAAATTCAAAAAAAAATTATTTTTTTTATGACAATTGGGGAAATGGTTTTAACTTTATGCACTTAATTATGGCAGCCGTAATTACTTTAACATACATTAATGAGAAAATACTTGACACCTTTGTTTGCAACCGCTACTTTTTTGTGGATGAGCGCGGGTGCTTATTTTTTAAATAAGCCGATTCAAGAGCGAATTGCAGAAACTGTTACTGTACCTAATTCAGATATTCTTCTTCGACAAGCTGTTTTTTATTTTCAAAAAGGGCAAACTTCTCCTTTGACAAACGCAAGTTTTCTGCCTTATTTGAAAAATTTATCGGATTCTTTACAATGCGGTTCATCGCAATCGCTGCTGATAAGATGTTTTTATGATGATTCGGAAACCGGAATTACACAGAACATAAAAGAAAATAAGAATATCGGGCAAATGCGAGCCGATTCGATTAGATATATTTTGGAATCTATGAACGCTTCGACAGATTTGATTGAAACGGAATCTGTAAAAATAACGGATAAAAAAACCGTCGCTACATCGCGTTTTTATCCGGCAGAATTAACGGTGATAAACAATAATATCGGTTTATTTCCGGCGGCAAATTGGTACTACACAAAAAACCAAACAGATTTTGTGCGTTCAGATAAAATAAAGGCATACGTTTCTTGTCTTAAAAGATTTTTATCGAGTACTTCAGTTAATTATAAAGTGTATGTTACAAATATTGTCGGAGTAGGAGAAAAGAAAATAGTATCGGAAAGTCGGTTGAAAAACATTGAAAAATATTTAGTGCAAGAAGGTTTGTCGCGTGAACGATTTATTTTTAAAACGCACTATTTGAAAGAAAGCATATCAAAAAATATATCTGCATTGCAGAATCCATATATTGTAATAAATTTAGCAACACCGTAATCAATTGACAGTGGATAGTTGATAACTGTCAGTTAAAAATGGATACTTTTCACTGTCAATTATTAACTGTCAACTGTGAATTACTATGAGTTATTTAGCGAGTATTTGGTTTTGGTTATTTGGTGTCGGCATTTTAGCCGGATTAACGGTTTATAATTATTTTTACGAGCAACAAGAACAAAAAAATCATCAAATTCAAAACTTGATGGACAGTTTGGAAAACACGCGGATTCACAATCAGCAGTTTGTAGCAAAAAACCGCGAAATGATTGAAAATTACTTGAATCAAAATGTCATAGTAGAAAATTTGCAACGCGAAGTGGTACGATTAAAAAATACTTTCGAGCGCATCGAACAGGATAATCGTATGTACTTAGATGAACATAGAGCCATTGAAATTTTGTTAGATTAGAGACATGATATGATAAGCTTATTTCTTTCTCATTCCTTATCATGCCTCCTACAAAATAAAGAATCACTTCATAGCGTTGTTTGAAGTAATTTTTTGCTGCAATTTAAAAGGTTAGGTTGACGCGGACTATACTTATAGTCCGCGTTTTTTTTATTTTCACCAATCAAATAATGATACGTCATCGGCGCGCAATCTTAGGAATTCCAAACAAATAAACTTCCGATTATACTTATTCTTTTGCCGTTATAGTGCTATTTTTTTCATTAATATTCTTGTCAAAGATAGTCATTCTGACAATAAAATAATTAACCTTAATTCGGCAGTTTATTTATTTCGCGTTTCATCATTTATATTTCATCATAAAAAAAAATGTCTAAACCATTATCAAAAAAAGTGATTGTCGTTACCGGTGGCACGGGTGTATTAGGTGGCAGTTTCGTACACGCAATTGCAAAAGCCGGCGGTAAAGTTTGTGTCTTAGGTCGCAACGAAGTAATTGCCAAAAAAAGATGCGCGGAAATTGAAACTGCGGGCGGTATTGCTTTGCCGGTTATTTGCGATGTGATGCAAACCGATCAATTAGAAAGCGCGTGCGATTTAATTTTAAAAACTTTCGGCAGAATTGACGGACTTGTAAACGGTGCCGGCGGCAATATTCCTTAAGCGGTTGTTCAAACCGAAGATGATATATTCGATTTAAATTTAGAAGGTATGACAAAAGCTTATGTACTCAACGTACTCGGTACCATTGCACCAACAAAAATTTTCGGACGGGCGATGTTGGCAACGGGTGGTGGTAATATCGTCAATATTTCTTCCGTTTCATCTGATCGTGCCTTAACAAAAGTTTTAGGTTATAGTATGGGAAAAGCCGCCATTGATACATTTACAAAATGGTTTTCCGTTGAGTTAAGTATGCGGTACGGCAATAAAATACGAATGAATGCAATCAAACCCGGTTTTTTTTGACTGAATAAAATCGAGAACTATTAACTTATCCTGACGGTTCGCCAAAAGATCGCGCAAAGAAAATTTTAGCAGGGACACCGTTTAATAAATTCGGTAAACCCGAAGATTTAAACGGTGCTTTAATCTGGCTCTTAGGTGACGACTCAAAATTTGTCACCGGCTCAATCCTTACTGTTGATGGTGGGTTTAACGCTTTTAGTGGAATTTAGTTAATTACAAATTACAAATTGGAAAAAAAATTTAAAATTTTTTTCAAAACTTTTTTCTGAATTTTTTTCGTAATCGAAAATTGAAAATGACATCCATGCTTTATAAAATGCAACGACATTTGCTTTATTTTCTCAAGAAAATAACACCCGTTGCGAAAACTTGCGATTTAAAGATTATTATTCGACAATTCTGAGACAGGATTCATTTTATTTATTTGCGCAGCACCAAGCGGAAAGGTTTCCGCGATTTTTTTGAAGATAATCATCTTGAAGGTGATGTAAATATGTATCTTGTCGTGAAAGAAATAGTTAAAGTGGTGCAACAACGCCAAATTTAAATTCCGATTGATTTACAAATAACTTTTGAAATTTTATGCGGACATCACAAACTTCTGTTTTTCAATAGTACGATTTTGAAAATTTCGTTAATTCCGGAAATTCTGACCGAGAAACCAATTACGAAACAAATTATTAGTAAATCAAAGACTATAAAGTAATAAAATGCAAAAAACAATCTTCACCGAAAATTTCTTACTGCAAAACAAAACGGCAGTACAATTATATCATGAATATGCCGCCGATTTGCCGATAATTGATTACCACAACCATCTTTCGCCGCAAGCAATCGCTGACGATAAAGTTTTCGAGAATGTTACTCAAGTTTGGCTTGGCGGGGATCATTATAAATGGCGGGCAATGCGGGCAATGGGTGTTATTGAAAAATATATTACCGGAACGGCAAGTGACGCGAAAAAATTTGAAACTTGGGCGCGTTGTGTGCCGAATACAGTCCGTAATCCGTTATTCCATTGGTCTCATTTAGAATTAAAAAATCATTTCGGCATTGATACTTACTTGAACGGCAACAATGCTAAAGAGGTTTTCGACCAATGCAATGCCGTCATAAAAGAAAAAAAAATCTCCCCGCAATCTGTTTTCAAACAATTTAAAGTAGAAATGTGCGGTACAACGGACGACCCTACGGATAGTTTGATTCATCATAAACAGCTATCGGGTATAAGCCATCAGATGTCAGATGGTAGTAATCAAGTCGGTCAAGATTCAAACGAGTTAGAGCATACAAATTCAAAATTTAAAATCCAAAATTCAAAATTCAAAATCCTTCCTTCTTTCCGCCCTGACAAAGGATTTAATATTGACAACAAACCGGCATTTTTTAATTTTATAGACGCATTAGAAACGGCATCCGGACAAACTATATC
>JAYTIA010000490.1:0-10068 GCA_043732145.1 Saprospiraceae bacterium | reverse complement strand
TTTGAAAAAACATTTTGAAAAAACATTTTGAAAAAACATTTTGAAAAAACATTTTGAAAAAACATTTTGAAAAAACTGGTTCTCCGATAATTTTAATGGAGCGATAAAAAAATGCCTTTAGGCATTTTTTTTATCGCTCCGATAGATTCGTCTTTGTAATTCCGTTTAATACTTAAAAATCTTCCCGCCCGCCAACACTTCTTGACTTTTTTCATCGAAAGTAACTTTTTCTCCTGTTCTGTATGCAGCATTAGACATAATAGTTGCTATAGAATGTTGATAGCCGGCTTCTATTGGCGCATTCGGCTGTTTGCGCGAGCGGACACATTCCATCCAATTTTTTACATGATTGAAAGTGAGTGTATCACCACCTGTATTTGCACCGGTTTCTACTTTATCCCCCTGTAATTTAAATGGCGTGAGTAAATTAGATTTCAAGCCCATTGCTGCCGCTTCTTGTTCTCTTAATCCGCCGTTAGCAGTAATTTGGTTGGTATCTAAATTCATCATACCGCCGTTTGAATAGTATAATTCTTTTGTTTCGCCGGCAGAATTTGAAAAACGCGACGTAAATTGGACTTGAAAACCGGAACTTAAATCGTTGAGTGGACCGTAATCAAAAACAACGGTGAGCGTATCTGCATTTTTGCGCCCGTCGTGCCATTGATAAACACCGCCGTTAGCGACAACACTGCGCGGATGCGGTAAACCGCTGAACCAATGCACAGTATCTATTTGATGACTCATCCACTGTCCGGGAATACCTGAAGAGTAGGGCCAGAACAAACGGTATTCCAGATATTTTCTCGGATCAAAATTTTCATAAGGACGATTGATGAGAAAACGTTTCCAATCCACATCCGATTCTTTTAAATCTTTTACCAAATTCGGTCTGCGCCAACGTCCGGGTTGATTGACGTTCCACATCAATTCTACCATCACGAGCGGTCCGAATTTGCCGGATTTTATATAATCATTCGCCGCTTGATAATTTGTACCGCTTCTGCGTTGCGAACCTATTTGAACGATTTGTTTAGAACTTTTCACCGCTTTTAGTACGGCGCGATTATCTTCCATCGTTTCTGCTAAAGGTTTTTCGGAATAAGTATCTAGTCCGGCTTGCACCGCTTCAATCGTATGCACTGCGTGCTGAAAATCGGCGGTGCTGATGAAAACGGCATCGCATGATTTTGAAGCGTAAAGTTCATCGTTGTTTTTATAGACTTTTATGTTCGTGCCTAGTTCTTTATCAATAAAAGCCTTGCCTTCGTCACGCCGGCGATTCCAAATGTCGGAAACGCCAACCATTTCAAAATTCATCTCTTTCATCAATGCTTTGAAAGGCGGGATATGTGACGCTCTGTGGCGATCGGAAAAACCAACGCAAGCCACGCGCACGCGATCATTTGCCCCGATAATACGGGCGTAAGATTTTGCAGAAAAAGCCAAAGTGCCGACGGAGGCAATGGCAGAGTTTGTAATAAATGTACGTCGTTTCATAATTAATTTAGTCGGTTAGTCAGTTAGTCGGTTAGTCGGTTAGTGGGTAAATCTTAGAGAGTAACCGACTAATTGACTAATCGACCAACCAACTATAATTATAATTTTCTAATTTTAATATTTTTAAAAGAAACCGCTTCACCATGATCTTGTAATAAGATCGGACCTTTATCGCCGGCACCGAAGCCTTTATATTTTTCGTATTTACTACGCGCCACCAAAGCATCGAAAATATTACTTTTGCGCTCGTATTCAACCACTTTGAAATCATTGAGCCAATGTTGAACGATATTGTTCGGATAGACCATAATGCGTCCTTGATTCCATTCGCCAATTTTTTTCTGAAAACGTTTGTCGGGTTTGTACGATGGAATCAAATCGTATAAACTGCCTAAAGTACGATTACCGACAGCACCCATTTTTGCATCCGGATGTCGCTCATCATCTAAAATTTGAAATTCGAGACCAAGACCTGATTTTTCAGTCGCTTCCAATTTTTCATCTACAAAATATTTTACGCCGGAGTTGGCTCCTTCTGTCAGTTTAAAATCAAAAACCAATTCAAACGCGCTGTATTGGTCGGTCGTTACAATATCATTTCCGGTTTGCGAACCATCGGAAGCACTTACTTCGATGATGCCGTTGACAATATTCCAACGTTTGTCCGGCATTTGGATTTGATGAACGCCGCGCCAACCCGTAAAATCTTTACCGTTGAAAAGTAATTGAAAACCTTGTGCCTTTTCTTGTTCAGATAAATTATTTAGAAGAAGATTAACAACCGGAGTACTATCAAGCGGCGAATAAATATTAGATAATGGGTTTAAGACATCATTTTTAACTTTTTGATTAGCGACTGCTGAAGTCTGATTGCTGATAGCTGATAGCCTTATATTTTTCCAATGAATTTTCATCCCTTCTTTCATAGTGCCATAAATCGCATGAACTTGCAGCGCGATAAAACCTTTCGGAGTCATATCGTCAATCAAATGCGCGACGGGTACGCCATTTATCCAAGTACGCATTGTATTTCCGATTGCTTCGATGCGATATTTATTCCAACCGTTATTACTAAATGCTTTTTTACCTGCCGGGTTTATATTCGGAATATACAACCATTCGCGCCGTCCTTCATCATAAATACCGCCCGACCATGCACGCGGTGAAGGATCCACTTCCATTTGATAACCGAAAACTTTTCCATCTTTGTAATCCGGTTTTGATTCGCTGCGAAACTGAATGCCGGAGTTCATGCTTTCATCTACTTTGAGTTCTAATTCGAGAATAAAATCGCCGTAATCTTCATTCGTACATAAAAAAGAATTTGTTGTATTGGCAACCGTTACGCCAATTATCTCTCCGTTTTCAACTTTAAATAATGCTTTACCGTTTTTTTGATTCCAACCTTTTAACGTTTTACCATCGAAAAGTGATGTCCACTTTTCTTTTTGAGCAGAGGCTAAAAACACAAATAAAAAGAGGAAAAATAATAAGCTAAACGTTTTTTTCATCGTAAAAAATTAATAATACAGTTTAAAGGTTGATGTCCACAAAGAAAGTAAAAATTTTTATGATAAAGAAATTTTTTGAAAAGATTTACAACCAATATCGAGTTTTTCATTACACTCAATTATTAATGGATCGTTACGTTATTATTTTGGCTGAAAAAGAATTTTGGCAAGAAAAAAATTTTTATATAGTTTCACACATTCCCGTAATTCTACTTTAAAAAATCTTACGATGATTAATCAAAAAATTGGTGTTCGCCTAATATTACTCTTACTGAATTTCAACGCAATTAACCTCTCATCTCAAACTCTCAACCGCTATAATTTTGATGTCATTATTAATAATACAAAATTAAAAATGCCGTTAGTCGGCGGATTTAATAATCCGCAATTCAGTGAAGTAGATATTGATGGCGATGGAGTGCTTGATTTATTTGTTTTCGACAGAAGTGGCAACGGCAGAGCCGTCTTTATAAATAAAGGTACGAAAAATCAAATTGATTATACTTACACGCCGCAGTGGTTGAAAAATTTTCCGGATTTAACAGGTTGGTGTATGATGCGCGATTACGATGGAGATGGTGTGCCGGATATTTTTTCACTCAGTAATAATATCGTGAATGGTATTCGTGTGTTTAAAGGAACGCGACAAAACGGTGTGCTTACTTTTTCTCAATTGCAAACAGGTTATACGGATAATGTTTTAAATTATCCGGGTATCGGTGCGCAACCCATCAATTTATACGTAAACAGTGTGGATATTCCTGCCATTGCAGATATTGACGGCGATGGCGATTTAGATATTTTATCTTTTGAAGTCGGCGGTGGTAATGTGTATTACTATAAAAATATGTCGGTGGAACGCGGCTTTAAACGCGACAGCTTGGTGTTTGAAGTAGCGGACAGATGTTGGGGAAATTTTTTTGATAACGGTTTTCAACCTGCCGTCAAATTAGGTACGAGAGATTCGTGCGCATCAAATTTGACGGAAAGTAAATTGCGGCATCCGGGTGCAACGATTTCTACATTCGATATCAACGGCGATGGTGTGCAAGATGTTTTCTACGGCAGTATCGGTTTCAATACTTTGACGCAGTTATCGAATGGCGGTGATGTGAATAAAGCGTGGATGAATGTACAATCTCAAAATTTTTTAGCCAATTCTGCTATCGCTATTAACACATTTCCTGCTGCTTATTTTGCTGATGTGGATAATGATGGATTGAAAGATTTACTCATTAGTCCGAGTTCAACAGGTTTATCTGAAAATTATAATTGTGCTTGGTATTGCAAAAATATCGGCACAACTAAAAAAGCTAATTTTTCATTGGTACAAAAAAATTTTTTGGTAGCCGATATGATAGATGTCGGTTCAAATGCCAATGTTGCTTTTATTGATTATAACGCCGATGGTTTACCGGACTTAGTCATCGGCAACTATTCTTATTTCACCTCCGGCAATCCCAATGCGAGTGATGCACGTTTACAACTTTTCAAAAATACCGGAACAGTGGCACAAGCACAGTTCACGCTCATTGATGATGATTGGTTGAAATTAAATGCGCTTTCAACAAACACTTATCTCAATTTCAGTCCCACATTTTATGATATGGATGGCGACGGCGATTTAGATTTAATCGTCGGTGATGATAACGGTACGTTAACTTATTTTGAAAACACCGCCGGTGCGAACAAACCGGTTAATTTTTTAACGGGTGTGCGCAATTGGCAAAATATTCAGACGAACGCTGCTTGTAAACCGACAGTTGTTGACTTAAATAGAGATGGTTTGCCGGATTTAGTCATAGGCAATCGCAACGGAAATTTATTATACTTCCAAAACATCGGCACAAAATCGCAACCGCAATTCAATGCAACACCGACAAATAAATTTTTGGGTAAAGTAGATGTGCGCGAGTTCGGCAGTAACAGCGGATTTTCCGCGCCGCAATTTTTGAACGTCAATAATAAATATTTACTTTTGTGCGGTTCGGAGTCCGGAAAAATTCGCGTATATGATAATATTGAAAATCATTTATCCGATACGTTTCGATTAGTAGATGCCGATTACGGAAAATTGCGCGAAGGCGGCACGAACACTATTGCATTTGCGGATTTAAACGGCGACAAAAAATTAGAAATGGTTTTGGGTAATGTGAGAGGTGGTATCACTGCGTTTTCTACAGATTTATTGTCCGGCAGTTTAGTGCCGACAGATGAAGTCGCACCGAAAAATCTAATCTTTGAATTTTTTCCGAATCCGGCAAACGATAAGATTTTTATAAAAAAAGAAAACAATGATAGTCAAAAACTGTTTATCTTCGATATTATCGGAAAAGTTGTGCTGCAATACGAAAACTATATTCCCGATGAAATAAACATCAACAATTTAACGACCGGTACGTATATTGTAGTTTTAGAACAAAATGGCATAAAAATGCATCACAAATTTATAAAATTATAGTTTCTACTCTCATTAGAGTTTCAAATCTTGACGCGAGTTACGTATAAAATTAAAAACATCCTATGACAGAAATTCTTTCCGAGGCCGAAAAATGGCTTTTAAGTATAACTATACCCGGTTACGTGGTCATAATTACACTTGAAATGGTGTTGACGAATTACGCCGGTAAAAAAATATACAGTTGGCGCGATACATTTACCAATCTTTATATCACTTTGCTGAATTTGGTTATTGATGGATTTATGCGCGGCATTACGATTTTAGCGATGTATCGTGTGTTTCCATATCATTTGCTTAATACACTCAGCCTAAAAACTACAACGCCTTGGCTTTATTGGACTTTGTTAGTTGTTGCATGGGAATTTATGTTTTATTGGATGCACCGATTGGAACATACGTCGCGGTTGTTTTGGGCAATTCACGTGACGCACCATTCATCGGAATTTTATAATTTATCCGTAGGTTTTCGTTCTTCCGTTTTTGAACCCATATATCGTTTTGTTTTTTATTTGCCTTTAGCATTTGTCGGATTTAAGCCGTTAGATTGTTTTTTGGTTTTTTCTATTACTCAAATTTACGGTTTGTTAGTACACACGCAATACATCAATAGAATACCGATTTATGAATGGATTTTTGTAACACCCGCACATCACCGCGTTCATCATGCTTGCAATGTGCGTTATTTGGATAAAAATATGGGTATGTTTCTGATTGTTTGGGACAGGTTGTTTGGCACTTTTGAAAATGAAATACCTGAAGATAAACCACGTTATGGTTTATTTAGAAAACCAATTGATTTCAGTTTACCGTTCAACGTGATTTTTCATGAATGGAGATCTATGTGGCGAGATGTGACACAAAAAAATATTTCTACAAAAACACAATTGAAATACATTTTCAAAGCACCGGGTTGGAGTCACGACGGCAGCAAAAAAACTTCAAAACAAATGCGAGAGAATTAAGAATTAGGAATTCTTAATTGATTTAATCATCCCAGCGCAAACTTCAAAACTTCCGTCATTTTATTTACATAATGGAAATTCAAACCGGTTATGTACGTAGCGTTGATTTTTGTGATATCTTTTTCGTTTTCGCGACACAAAATAATATCTTTACAACCCGCACGTTTTGCCGCTAAAATTTTTTCTTTAATACCGCCCACCGGTAAAACTTTTCCGCGCAAAGTAATTTCACCTGTCATGGCGATAAAAGGTTTGATGGGTTTTTTCAAAAATGCGGAAGCCAAAGAAGTCATCATGGTAATACCCGCAGACGGACCGTCTTTAGGAATTGCGCCTTCCGGAACGTGTACGTGAATATCATTTTCTTCAAAAACTTTTTGGTCTATATGTAATTCTTCAGCGTGCGATTTCAAAAAACTCAATGCAGTTGTCGCAGATTCTTTCATCACCGCACCCAAATTGCCGGTTAAGGTCATGCTGCCTTTGCCTTTCGAAAGTGATGATTCAATAAATAAAATATCGCCACCCACCGATGTCCATGCCAAACCCACAGCAACACCGGGGATTTGATCTTTTTCATACACATCACTCGTAAATCGCGCCGGACCAAGCATTTCTTTTAAATCAGAAATTTTTGGTGAAGTCGGATATTTTTCTTCCATCGCCACTTTTTTAGCAATATATCGCATCATACCGGCAATGCGACGATCAAGCGAACGCACACCGGACTCGCGGGTGTAATCACTGATAATGTTTTCAATGGTATCATTATTGAGTTTTAGATCTTTAGGTTTCAAACCATGTTCTTTGCGTTGATCCGGTACGAGATGTTGTTTCGCAATTTCAATTTTTTCTTCAATCGAATAACCGCTCAATCTCAAAATTTCCATGCGGTCGAGCAACGCCGGTTGAATAGATTCTAAAGAATTGGCAGTAGCAATGAACATCACTTTACTCAAATCATATTCTATATCCAAATAATTATCCGCGAAAGTATGATTTTGCTCCGGATCTAAAACTTCCAGCAAAGCACTAGATGGGTCGCCGCGAAAACTATTGCCGACTTTATCAATTTCATCGAGAATAAAAACCGGATTACTTGAACCGGCTTTTTTCATACTCAAAATAATACGTCCGGGCATTGCACCGATATAAGTTCGGCGATGTCCTCTGATTTCCGCTTCGTCATGCAAACCGCCGAGCGACATCCGCACATATTTTCTGTCCAATGCTTTAGCCACCGATTTTCCTAAAGAAGTTTTGCCGACACCCGGCGGACCGACGAGCAATAAAATCGGTGCTTTCATATCGCCTTTGAGTTTTAAAACGGCGAGATGTTCTATGATTCTGTCTTTAACTTCATCAAGTCCGTAATGATCGCTGTCTAAAACTTTTTTTACTTTTTTAAGATCAAAATTATCTTTTGTTGTTTCATTCCATGGTAAGTCGAGCAAATTTTCTAAATAATTAAGTTGCATCGAATACTCTTGCGCTTGCGGTGGCATTCTGCGCGTTTTAGCCAATTCTTTAGTGAAATGATCGGCGATGTTTTTATTCCAATTTTTTTCAAGCCCACGTTCTGCCAACCGATTCAAATCTTCTTCATGCGGATTACCGCCGAGTTCTTCTTGAATCGTTTTGAGTTGCTGATTTAAAAAATAATCGCGTTGTTGTTTGTCTAATTCGCCGCGCACTTTCAATTCTATTTCACCTTTCAATTGCAACAACTGCAATTCCGAGTCCATGTGAATCAAAATTGTTTCGCCTTTTAATTTCAAATCGTGAATTTCAAGAATGGATTGCTTGATGACAGTTTTTAAATTCAGATTGGAAGCAATAAAATTCAAAAGAAAAGAATCGTTTGAGATATTGCGAATCATAATTTGCGCTTCATTCGGAATATTCGGCGCGAGTTCAATCATTTCACGCGCTTTATCTCGAATAGTTGAAATCAATGCTTCAAATTCGCGTTTATTTTTCGGTTCTTCGTATTCGAGTGTGCGCGTATCTCCTTGCAAAAAAGGTTCATTCACCAACATTTCTTTAAGTTCAAAACGTTTGCGTCCTTGCAAAATAGCAGCAGTAGTACCGTCCGGCATTTTCAATAAACGCAAAACGCGCGCAATCGTACCTATTTTATATAAACCATCTACAGAAATATCATCGTCGTCGCTGTTGCGTTGCGATAAAACGCCAATAAGTTTATTACTGTCATAAGCGCGCTGAACGGCTTTAATACTTTTTTCGCGCCCGATAGTAATCGGAATTACCACACCCGGAAAAAGCACTGTATTTTTCAACGGCAGAATGGGAAGGATTTCAGGAAACACTTCGTTTTTTTGCGATTCGTCTTCTTCTTCTAATGACATCATCGGTGAAAATTCGGTTTCATCTTCAATCGGCAAAAAACGGGAAAGATTATCAAGCATTATATTTATTGTAAATGATGAATGATAAATCATGAAAGATGCAATTAATTAGTTTTTAGCTCCCGACCGGGCAAAAAACTTCGATTCGTACACATTCAAAATTTATTATCCTATATGTTGTAAAATTTGTCGACAATAATACTATTTTAAAATTCCGATTATTCAGAGGTTTCAAATATCGGATAGTATTATTCTTCGGACATTACTTTAAACTCTCAAAAGCTATGATGTGTTACATTTTCTCAAAAAAAACAATAGTCGAGCTACTCAACCCCATTAAACTTCTAATATCGTGCTATAACTGTTTTTATGACAGAAAGACAGTTATTGGGATGATTTAATAACTATGATGTCAATTATAAAAATCAACGTTAAAAAATCAGTTAAAATGTCTGAATAAAAATTGTATAATGATGAATAGTTTTCCATCTTTTCATCATCATCATTAGGAGTTTAATACTCTTGTTCAATAAAACCATCTTCCGTGACAAAATATCTGCGCGGTTTCGTGTTTTCGGGATCAAAGGAATTATTCACCTCTAAACCTTCAGCTGCCGTCACCGAAAAATCTTCTCCGATAACAGCTACTATGCGCTTTACCGTTTTATCATCTAAAACTTTAGTGCCTGCGACTACTTTTTTATCAATCATCAAACTCGTTTTATGATTATAAGTCGCAACGATATAATCATAAGAAAGTAAACTTGCTTTCCAAAACACGAGCGTCACCATATCATTTCTGTTCGGGAGACGAAAACAAGGCACATATTCCGTAAACTCATCTGCTTCTTTAGGCTCGTAGCGTGTGATAAAATCAGCAATCATTTTTTCCGTCAGCGGTTTATTTTCTAAAGAAAAAACGTGGTGCGTATCATCGCTCAAAGTAATCGGCGGTGTGCCTTCAGGAAATTTTTCTAAAAAATGTTTGAATTGTGTAGTCATATAAGCCAAGGAAATTTTTAGAAACGTAAAGATAGTTAAATGAAGAATGAACAAAGAACAATCAAGAATGAAAAGGAAAGAAAAGAAAAATTTTTCCCACAAACTTCTTTTGATTAATTAAATGAAAATACATTTGCAGACAAAATATTTTTTTTATTTTAAAATGAAAACTCAAACCTTTTCTATATGAAAGCAGTTTTTTTATTTTTTGCAACAATGCTTGCTTACGGTTGTTCAAACAGTTTCGCTCAACGTTTACGCAC